>JAPHTE010000217.1 GCA_026196445.1 Lysobacterales bacterium | reverse complement strand
CGAACGCGCGATGCTGCGCCCCGACCACACTTTGTTTACCTACCTTCACCTGGCGCCCGACGCCCCGCAAACGGAAGACCTGGTAAAAAGCGGCGCAACTTGTATCGCTTATGAAACTGTGACCGATAAACGCGGACACCTGCCGCTATTGGCTCCGATGTCCGAAGTTGCCGGCCGTTTGTCCATCCAGGCTGGCGCCTGGTGCCTGGAAAAAGCCCACGGTGGTTCCGGCATCCTGCTCGGTGGCGTACCCGGTGTTGAATCCGCTAAAGTGGTTGTCATTGGTGGTGGTGTCGTAGGTTTCAATGCGGCCCAGATGGTGGTTGGCATGGGCGCCAACGTTATCGTGCTGGACCGCAATCTCGATGTCTTGCGTTTTATCGACGCCGCTTTCGACAGCCGTGTACAGACGGTCTATTCAAATGCTGAAAACATTGAACGGCACATCCAGGATGCCGACCTGGTCATCGGTGGCGTGTTGATCCCGGGCGCGGCGGCCCCCAAGCTGGTGCGCCGCGAGCACCTGTCGATGATGCGTGACGGCTCTGTGCTGGTTGACGTGGCCATTGACCAGGGTGGTTGTTTCGAGACCTCGAGGCCAACCACCCATGAAGAACCGACCTACGTGGTCGATGGCGTCGTACACTACTGTGTCGCCAATATGCCGGGTGCGGTGCCACGTACTTCGACCTTTGCACTGAATAACGCGACGCTGCCTTTTGCCCTGGCGCTGGCTGACAAGGGCGCCAAGCAGGCCATGCTGGATGACCCGCACCTGCTTGAAGGCCTGAATGTACACCGTGGCATGGTCACCTACGACGATGTCGCGCGTGACCTTGGCTACGACTACACACCTGCATTAAAGGCGCTGGATATCGCTTAACATCTACGATCGAAACTAAGAGAACCAAGGGCGGGCGTGTTGAACACGTCCGCCCTTTTTCGTGGTGTCAGCCCGAAGCCTGATACCGCCCCCGGAGACAGAAAATCAACGGTTCAGACCAGGCCCATGAATACCCCAATCAACGCGCCAATCAGCAGCGCGGCGTTAGGCAGAAAGGTCAATGCAAAACCAAGTGAACGTGATTTTGGGTTCTTAACGTACTCCGATGCGTATAAAAACCGGCCAACGATAAATACCGCACCCAGAATCAATGCCCAGAGCGGGCTCAGGAAGTGGGCGAACGCAAAACAGACAGGAACAAAAACGATCAGTTGTTCGAGGGTGTTTTGCTGCACCCTGAACAGGCGTTCAAATACCTCCTCGCCCGCGCAGGCCGGAGCCTCGATATGGTATTTTTCACGCGCAATACCCACGCGGATGCTGAACCATATGTATTGCAACAGGGCCAGCAGAACGATCAATGTTGGATATTCCATTTTGTACCTCGCAGTGTCAGTAAAAAATTCGGGTAGCCGTTACCCGCGCTCATCACCGTGTACCCACAGTACCTCTGTGTTGCCATCGGCCCTGGCCAGTACCCGGGCGCTGACAAACAACAGGTCAGACAGGCGGTTCAGGTAACGCAGGCTGACCGGGTTGACGTCTTCCAGCTTGTCCAGCGCCACCATCAGCCGTTCAGCGCGTCTGCATACCGTGCGCGCCAGGTGGCAGCGCGCGGCGGGTTCAGAACCGCCGGGTAAAATGAAGTCTTTCAACGGTGGCAGGGTTTCGTTGAAACGGTCCAGGTCGGCTTCGAGTTGCTCGACAAAACTTTCCGGTATCAACACCACCCCCGGCATGCAAAGTTCGCCGCCCAGGTCGAACAACTCGTGTTGTGTCCGTGTCATGCAATCGCGTACGTCCGCGTCCAGGTCACTGGCCAGCAACAAGCCGATAACGCTGTTCAGCTCGTCAACCGTGCCATAACACTCCACCCGCAGGTGGTCCTTGTCCACGCGCGAGCCGTCGCCCAGCCCCGTGGTGCCCTTGTCCCCTGTACGGGTGTAAATTTTGGAAAGTCGATTACCCATGGCCGTGACCGTTTCCTGGTGTGGTGAATATGTTCAATATAGCACGCGAAAGCATTGCAATTT
>JAPHTE010000220.1 GCA_026196445.1 Lysobacterales bacterium | reverse complement strand
CAGCGGGTGATCATTCGCCACCCGTGCGACCAGCAACGGTGGATCACCGGCACAGGGAATACCGGCCTCGCCAAGTATCACGCTCGCGTTCTTGCCGATCAGGTTTTTTTCAACCACTGCGCGGCGTCGTGGTCCACGACTCTCGCTGAAAATGACCTCTTCCACCCGCTGGAGCTCAGCATCAGTCAGGATATAAGCGCCGTGGCGGCCCATCTGCTGTAACAGTTCCTCGACAATGCTCTCCACCGCGATGACTTCCTTTTCATCGATACACACGATGTTGTTATCGAACGACGCACCCGCAATGATGCTGCAGGCGGCGTGTTCGAGGTCAGCCGTCGCATCGACTACGACTGGCGGGTTACCGGGGCCCGCACAGATGGCACGCTTGCCACTCGTCATCGCCTGGCGCACCACGCCACTGCCCCCGGTCACGGCCAGCAGGCGAACACCGTCGTGGCCCATGAGTTCCTGGGCCGTCTCGATTGTCGGCTCGCCCACGGCGGTTACCAGGTTGGCTGGCCCGCCACCACGAATGATTGCACTATTCAAAAGGCGAATATTGGCCATCGAGCACTCGCGTGCACCTGGATGCACGTTGAAAACGACACTGTTACCGGCCGAAAGCATGGCAATCGTATTGCAGATGATGGTAGAGGTCGGATTGGTGGTTGGCGTAATCGCACCAATCACTCCATAGGGTGCATATTCGGTAAGGGTCAGGCCGTCATCGCCGGTTACGGTTTGGGGTGTGAGCACTTCGGTACCTGAAGTCTTGCGCGTGACCAGGCGGTTCTTGATCAGCTTGTGCTCGACCCGCCCCAGGCCCGTTTCACTGTGGGCATGGCGGGCAAGTTCCTCGGCGTGTTCAAACATTGTCTCGCGAATCGAAGCAATGATCTTTTGCCGTCCCTGGAGTGGCATGCCATCCAGTTCACGGTAGGCAACACCTGCAGCATCAACAGCCTCGTCCACGGTGGAAAATATCCCGTCGCCGCGTGCCTTTACGGATGGGCTGCGAGGAGTCATTACCGGCTCGGGAGTCGCGGTCACTATAGACTTCGGTTGCGCCGAGAGACGCCGGGCCAGGCGCGTGGCAATCATGTCCACCTGTTGATCGCTGAGAAAACCGGTATTTACACCCGGACGACTCATGCGTCAGCGTCTCCTTTGCGATACTTCTCTTCGCCCTCGATTTCCCAGCTGTCGACAATGGCCATGACGACCGCATCGACCGGCTTTTTATCGGTGCGCTCGGTTTGCCGCGCCGAAGACCCGCAAGCGTAGAGGACCATTTCGCCAACACCCGCACCGACAGCATCCACCGCCACGATCGAGCCGCCTTCCGGCTTGTTGTCATGGCCCCAGGGACCCAGCATCAGAAACCTCAGACCCAGCAGTTTGCTATCCTTTTCGGTAGCTACGACAGTGCCCAATACCTTAGCAAGTTTCACGGCAATAGCACTCCCACGGCCGCTACTTGCCAGCCGCCTCGGGGGTCCGGCCCAACGGGATTGTCATATCGACGCCGGAGTGAGGACGCGCGATCACGTGCACGGAAACCACGTCACCAACGCGAGCACCTGCTGTGCGCCCGGCATCACAGGCCGCCCTGACGGCTGCGACATCACCCCGAACGATCGCCGTCGTGTAACCCCCGCCCGTTTTCTCGTAACTGACAAGCTCGACCTTGGCCGCTTTGACCATTGCGTCGGCTGCCTCCACCATGGCCGGAAAACTCCGGCACTCGATCATTCCCAATGCTTCTGACATCGCTTTGCTCCTCGCAATATGGGGCCCTGATGAACCCCGGTTAAACTATAGTGACTTCTGCTTGCTCGACTTACCCGTGACTGATTCGATGGCCTGTATTGCCGCCTCCTGGGCGACCACTACATCCCTTTCCTCGCCGCCAATGTAAACACGCCCAAAGCTGCCCACGGCACGTACATCCAATATGTTGATGTCTGCCGCCTTTTCGGCCTCGTTGGCTGCCAGCGCGGCATAGGCCGCCGGCACCACTTCGAGTACGAACAAGGTTTGGCCGGCAAGGATCATGTTGCCGTAGCGGAAGCGGTTTATCAGCATTGTCTGGGTGTCTTCAAGATGCCGCACCACCTGGTTGGCAACGATTCTTGGTTTGTGGCGCTGTGATTCATCCAGGCCCAGGTAGTCGAGAACTGCCTGCCCCGCCTGGCGCACAGCGGCCTGCGACTCGGAATGCACCTCCATCATGCCGTAGTGCCTCTCTACGATTTGCATACCCGCCGTGACATCCGTCGCCTTGAGCGCAACGTCAAGGATCTGGTTGATCGTCATACCGGGATCGACTTCAACGAAAAGGCTCGCCTGGCCTACCTTGGGCAGGTAGCCCCTTGCGATCGTCGCCTGGTAGGAGGCGAATTGCGGTTGTAATGAATCCAGAAAAACGTAGCCTCTCAGGTCAACCATTTATCGAACTCCTCAAGCGCTGACGCTTGTCAATTTTGCTTCCTGTATGATGCCGATGCTGGCGCTCGCACCAAGACGCGTGGCTCCGGCCTCGATCATGGCCCTGGCATCGCTGTAAGAACTGATTCCACCGGAGGCCTTGACCTCCATACCTGCACCACGCACGACCTCCGCCATCAATGCCACATCATTAACCGTGGCGCCACCGGTTGAAAAACCGGTCGATGTCTTGACGAAATGGGCGCGGGCGGTTTTTGCAAGTTCCGAGGCCCGCCGCTTTTCATCATCGGTCAGCAGTGCGGTTTCCAGGATGACCTTGCAGACCGCATTGCCATCCACACAATCCTCGACCACGGCGCGGATATCACGCAATACCAACGCATCGTCACCGCTTTTGAGCGCCCCTATATTGAGCACCATGTCGATTTCCCGGGCCCCGTTGCGTATGGCGCGACGTGCCTCCATGGCCTTGATTGCAGGCTCATTGGCGCCGAGCGGGAAGCCGACGACCGTGCAGGTCAGTACTTCGCTGCCGCACAGCAAACCGGCTGCCAGCGATACCCAGGTCGGGTTAACGCACACGGAGCGGAAGTTGAATTCCAGGGCCTCGGCGCACAGTTTCCGAATCTGTTCTTCGGTCGCGTTGGGTTTGAGCAGGGTGTGGTCAATGTATCGGGCCAGGTCTTCGGGTATTCTGCCAGGGCTATCCGCCGGGGCGACCGTGGTTAAACCTGTAGCGCCCAGGCGTACAAACTCCCGTGCGGCTTCGGGGTTTTCGCCCACCGAGGCGCCGGTTGTTTCTGTACCTGACAACGGGCCCAGGATTTCGCGCAAGCGATCCACCACGCGATCCACGTCCTGGCTGGACAGGTTCAAGCCGGCGGTTTCCTCAGCAAACATCGCGACCCGATCCAGGTGACGCGTTTCCGTACACTTGGTTGACAGCCAGACGTCCACTATTTGCTGTGCCAGACCTGCGCCGATTAATCCGGCCCCCAGAGTCAACACATTGGCGTTGTTGTGCTCCCGGCTATTGCGCGCGCTGGACAGATCGTATGCCAGCGCAGCACGCACACCCGGCACCTTGTTGGCAACCATGCATGAGCCGATTCCGGCACCATCTATCATGATCCCGACATCAGCCCTGCCTCCGGCTACGGCCTCAGCCACTGCGCGGGCGAACACCGGGTAGTCAACAGCTTCACGGGATAAAGTGCCAATGTCCTCTACACGGTGCCCTGCTTTTTGCAAATGCGCCGCCAGCACGGTTTTCAGATCAAACCCGCCGTGGTCCGCCCCAATTGCTATTCTTCTGGGAGTTGTCATGCCCATACCGCCGAATCGTCAGGTTTCCGGGAATGTTGTACACGGCCTGCAGTGCGTGTTTCCACATCGAGAATCTCTTGTAACTTCATGACATAAAGTCTTAGTCGATCACGGCCCAGTTCCGTGAGACGAAACTTGGTTACGGAACGGCGTCCTTTTATGGTCTTATTAATTTCTATATATCCCACGTCGGCCAGTTTTCGTGTTTGAACGTGGAGATTGCCATCGGACAGGCTGGTTGCGGCTTTCATGGCCGTGAAAGAGACCGAATCACCGGGCACAAGCGTGGCCAGTATGCCCAGGCGGCAGGGAGCGCTAATGATCTCGTCAAATTGATATTTCATGACGCAGCTTACTTTGTTTTGCAAAGTATCAAGGATGTACAGATGCTTTGTCAAGCGCTGTATAGAAAACTTTAAAGCTTTTGGGGGGAAATCTACTTTGTTTAACAAAGTATCCAGCGTTAAATCGCCCCGCCGCAGGGTTGCATTACCTGCGTTCGAATTTTCTGGATTCAACCGGTAACGGGAAAGTTCAGGACGAAAGAATACTTGAAGAGTGGTGCCGGCACCAAGATTCGAACTCGGGACCTACTGATTACAAATCAGTTGCTCTACCAGCTGAGCTATACCGGCACAGGTAAAAACAGGGGCTGGAATTTTATGTGCTGCGCCCTGCCAATGCAATGTTTTCAGAAGAAATTTATCCATTGTCATCCCCGGACCCGGCATCGGGCTCAGGCTCTGAAACCGCATCCTGGCCGGAGATGCCGCGTCCTGTTTCCGTGGTTCTGAAGAAACCCAGCTCAGGGCAGGGCAGCGCACGCTTCGTGAAGTCGTTCGGGAAATCCTGTAAATCCACCTCGAGCAGGCTGACCCCGGGGGCCTGTTCATAGTCCAGCCAATAACGGGGCTCCGCGTGACGCCTGACGAGCACTTGCGGATCAAAGCCACGTTCCTTCAATTGCTGCCTGCGCCGGTTCGCATTGCCCTGGCGCATGAAATAACCCAGTGAAATGGCGTTTTTCCATTCACCTTCGTCGTGGATCACGGCAATGTCTTCCAAGCCCAGTGCACGCAGTGACAGCAGGGCTCGGTTGGCGTCCAGCAAGGACGCATACGGCGGCAGGAAAATCCAATAGCCCTCTTCTACCATGGCCCGGGTTTGGCGCTCAGAGATCGCTGTGACAATGCCACGCAGTTGTGAACGCAGACGGGTCCGCTCCTCGACGGTGTGGAAAGGCCCGAGGCTGAAGCAATGCCGGTTACCCGCAACCAACTCCTGGTCCTGGAT
>JAPHTE010000150.1 GCA_026196445.1 Lysobacterales bacterium | reverse complement strand
GAACTGGCGGGCCAGGGCTATCGCGGCTGGCAGATCACCCTGCTGTTCCACCCGGCTGATGCCGATACTCGAGCCCAGGCCGGCCGGCTTGACGAACAGCGGGAAACCCCATTCGCTGAAACAATCCCCGGGAACGTCCTGGCCGGCCCTGACCAGGGTGAATGGCGGAGTATCGATACCCTGCCGCTCCCAGACCCACTTGGAACGGACCTTGTCCATGCTCAAAGCAGAGCCGAGCAAACCGGCACCTGTGATCGGGATGCCCATTAACTGCAGGGCGCCCTGGATCGTACCGTCTTCACCACCTGGCCCATGGACCAGGTTGAATACACGGTCAATGCGACCCTCGTTGATGGCCGTGAACAATGCGCTGGCGCCGTCAAACATCTCGACGGCGACCCGCTTGCGCTTGAGTGCCGCCAACACCGCTTTACCGCCATTCAGCGAAACTTCACGCTCCGCGCTTTCGCCACCCACCAGCAAACCCACGTTACCAAAACGGCCTGGGTCAGTGATCTTGATCTCCGGGATCGTGCTCATGACGGAATCTCCCGGCTGAAGCCCGATTCCCTGAGGTCCTGGGCAATTCTTTCAATGCTGCCTGCGCCCAGTATCAGGACCAGGTCTCCGGCCTGTAACAGGGCCGGCAGCGACGAGGGCAATTCATTGACATCCGCAATCAAAACCGGGTCGACCTTGCCGCGGGCGCGGATCGAATTACACAAGGCTGCGCTGTTGATACCCTCGATAACAGTTTCACCAGCCGGGTAAACGTCCGTCAGCACGACTGCGTCCGCCGCCGACAGTACACGGCTGAACTCGTCGAACAAGCTGGCAGTGCGCGTGTAACGGTGGGGTTGGAAAACTGCCACGATCCGTTTTTCCGGCCAGCCTTCCCGTGCCGCAGCGATGGTCGCCTCGAGTTCGGACGGGTGGTGGCCATAATCCTCGATCGCCCGTACCTTGCCTTTTTCAAAAGACAGCTCACCGATATCAGCGAAACGACGGCCAACGCCCTTGAATTCCCGCAAACAGCCGACCACGCTGTGCAAATCCAGGCCGATTTCCCAGGCGACCGCAATGGCCCCCAGCGCGTTGCGCACGTTGTGTAAACCTGGCAGGTTGATCGTTACTTCAACGGCTTCCGAGGGCCGTGGCAAACGTACCTTGAAACTCATGTTGCGCCCTTGCTGGCGCAAGTCAGTGGCGCGTATATCAGCTTCTTCTGAAAGCCCGAAGGTCACTACTGCCCTGCTCACCTGTGGTACCAGGGCACTGACTTCGGGGTCGTCGATACACAAAACGGCCGCGCCGTAAAAAGGTAAATGCTGGAGAAACTCCAGGAAGGCCTTTTTCAGGTTTTCAAAACTACCCTCGTAGCTCTCCAGGTGATCGCGGTCAATGTTGGTGATCAGCGCAATGATCGGTTGTAACAGCAGGAACGAGCCATCGCTTTCATCTGCCTCGGCCAGCAGGTAGTCACCCTGTCCCAACCTGGCGTTGCTGCCCCAGGCGTTGACCACGCCACCGATGACAAATGTCGGGTCCATGCCAGCCTCGGCAAGGAGGCTCGCGGCAAGGCTGGTCGTTGTCGTTTTGCCGTGTGTGCCGGCAACAGCGATACCGCGTTTGAAACGCATCAACTCGGCCAGCATTTCCGCCCTGGGTACGACCGGGATCCTGGCTTCCCTCGCCGCCTGGACTTCCGGATTATTTGCAGGTACCGCCGAGGAAACTACCAGTACGTCCACACCTGCAACCTGCCCGGCCTCGTGCCCGATAAAGATCCGCGCACCGAGTTCCTGCAGGTGGCGCGTGGCCCTGGATTCACGCAAGTCCGAACCACTGACATCGAAGCCCTGGTTGACCAGCACTTCCGCGATACCGTTCATACCGACGCCGCCGACACCCACGAAATGCACCCGCCGGATACGCCGCATCGGTCTCAAGTGCCCGCTATGTATATTCATGGCACCACCCACTGCATGCAGGCCTCGACCACATTCTCAGCCGCGTCGGGTAGAGCCAGCTGTCTCGCTGCGACCGCCATGTCCAGCAACTTTTCACGCGAACAGAGCATCGGTTCCAGGACTGCTGCCATGGCGGCAGGCTCAAGACCGGGCTGTGGCAGGATGACTGCCGCGCCACCTGATGCCAGGTATTCGGCATTGCGGGTCTGATGGTCGTCCACGGCGTGCGCAAAAGGCACCAATATTGCCGCTACGCCAGCCGCCGCCAATTCGGCAACCGTCAACGCTCCCGACCTGCAAATGACCAGGTCTGCCCAACCATAGGCTTCGGCCATATCGGTGATGAAAGGTGTGATGTCGGCCTGGATTCCTGCCTCGGAGTAGGCATCACGCGCTTCGTCCACGCGTTTGGCCCCTCCCTGGTGGCGGACTTCCAGTTCAATGGAAGCGGGCAACATCTTCAGGGCCGCAGGCACTACCTGGTTCAAAATGCTTGCCCCCTGGCTGCCGCCGGTAACCAGCACATGTAGCGGACCTGTGCGTCCGGCCAGGCGTTGCCGTGGATCTGCCAGCGCGGCTACCTCGCGGCGTACCGGGTTACCACTGCTGAGCACGTCTGCCCTGTCCGGGAATGTACCTGGAAAGCCCTGCAGCACCATACGTGCAAAACGCGCCAGCACGCGATTGGTCAGACCCGGGATGCGGTTCTGTTCGTGCACCAGCAGTGGAATCCCTTTTGTCCAGGCGGCGATTCCGCCGGGTGCTGCAGCATATCCACCAAAACTGATCGCACACGCGGGCCGGTTAACCTTGAGCAACCGCCGTGCCTGCCACACCGCGCGCAGTAGCATGAATGGCAT
>JAPHTE010000455.1 GCA_026196445.1 Lysobacterales bacterium | reverse complement strand
TCAAGCTGTGGACGCCGCGCCATGCTGCCGTCTTCGTTCAGAATCTCGACCAGCGCTGCGGCCGGTTCGAGCCCTGCCAGCATCGCCAGGTCCACCCCTGCCTCGGTATGCCCCGCGCGCGATAACACGCCGCCAGGTTGAGCCATCAGCGGGAACACGTGACCCGGCTGGGCAATATCTTCAGGCCTGGCGTCCGGTAACGCGGCCGTGCGAATGGTATGTGCCCTATCATAAGCGGAAATACCCGTGGTAATACCCTCGGCGGCTTCGATCGACACCGTGAAATTGGTCGAAAACCGTGCTTCGTTCTTGTTGACCATCAACAACAGGTTCAGTTGTTCACAACGCTCACGCGTGATGGGCATACAGATCAGGCCGCGGCCGTGGTGGGCCATGAAATTGATGTCCTCCGGGCGCACCTTGGAAGCCGCCATGATCAGGTCACCCTCGTTTTCCCGGTCCTCGTCGTCGATCAGAACGATCATCCGGCCGTCGCGGATGTCTTCGATGAGTTCCGGGATACTGTTCAATTTCATCAGGATAATTCCTCGCCGCGGTTATTCCGCCGCAACTTCTTGCCGGTCGTAATGTAACAGGCGGTCGAGGTAGCGTGCGATCAGGTCCACCTCGAGGTTTACTTTCTCACCAACGGCCAGTTTGCCCAGCGTTGTCACTTCCAACGTATGCGGTATCACACAGATCGTGAAACGATTGTCCTCTACCTCGTTAACAGTCAGGCTGACACCGTCCAGGCAGGCCGAGCCCTTGGGCGCGATATAACGCGCAAGGCTGCGATCTGTTTCAAACAGGAATCGCTCGGAACGCGCATCGCCGGTCCTTTCCAGCAACCGGGCAAGGCCATCCACGTGGCCCGATACCAGGTGGCCACCCAGGCGGTCCGATGCGCGCATCGCCAACTCCAGGTTGACGGCATCCCCGGGAACACGGTCACCGAGGCTGGTTTTGTCCAGCGTTTCAACCGACACATCCGCACTGAAGCCGCTGGCATCGGGTTCCAGCATGGTCAGGCAGACACCCGACACGCTGATGCTCTCACCTGTTCTGCAGTCTTCCATCAATTCTGCCGGTACATCGAAGCGGATACGCAAATCGCCATTGAACGATTTCCGTGAACGCATAACCCCGGTAGCTGTTACGATCCCAGTAAACATATTCCAGTAACCTCTCAATCCCGCCAGACCGGCTTCAGGCGCAACCGCAAGTCCTGTCCGATACGTTCTAATCCTATCCATTCCAGATGGACGCGATCATCCATTTTATCAAGTCGCGGTGACGCAAACGGGCTGAGCGCACCCCCGCCCAAAAGTACGGGTGCCTGGTAGATCAGCAGTTCGTCGACCAGTTTCAACCTCAGCAATTCACCGCAAGTGATCGCGCCGGCTTCAACCTGCACCTCGTTGATTTCCCGCCTTGCCAGGTCCTGTAACAAGGCGTTCATATCCACCCTGCCCTCGCGTTCCGGCAACACGATACATTCTGCGCCGGCATCCTCCAGCACGTGCCTGCCGGTGTCGTGTTCGAGACCGGCAATGACGATTTGACCGCCGGTATCAAACAAGCTGGCATTTACCGGCGTGCGCCAGTGGCTGTCAACGATAAGCCTCAACGGTTGCCTGTCGTGGCCATCGAGCCGTACATTCAACGAGGGATCGTCCGCCAACACCGTGCCGATACCGGTCAGGATGGCATCCGACCTCGCCCGCCACCGTTGCACGTCTTCACGAGATTCCGGACCGCTGATCCACTGGCTGGTCCCGTTGGCCAGGGCGATGTGGCCATCGATGCTTTGGGCCAGCTTGATGCGAACCCATGGCCGCCCGGAACGCATACGCTTGCTAAACCCGGCGTTGAGTTCTTGCGCTTCTTCGAGCATCAGGCCCTGCTCGACCCGAATCCCTGATTCCCTTAAACGCAAGATCCCGGCGCCGCTGACCCTGGGGTTGGGGTCTTCCATGGCGCACACCACGCGGGCGATACCCGCATCGATCAGGGCATCGGTGCATGGCGGGGTACGGCCGTGGTAACTGCATGGCTCGAGCGTGACATACGCGGTGCCACCGACAGCTTCATGTCCCGCTTCTTCAAGGGCATGTACTTCCGCATGCCTGCCACCGGCATGTTTGTGCCAGCCCTGGCCAACTATACGATCGTTTTTACTGATGACACAGCCGACCCTCGGGTTGGGGTGGGTGGTGTTCAGGCCCTTGCGGGCCAGTTGCAAAGCAGCCGCCATGCTTTGCCGGTCAAATGCGGTGAAGCTCATTTTCCACTGCTGTGTTTTTTCAACAAGGATATCTGCCGCTCGTCCAGGCTCCCCGGGTGTTCGTTCTCCAGCTTTTCTATTTCGTCGCGAAAGGCCTGGATATCTTCGAAACGCCGGTACACGGAAGCGAACCTGACGTAGGCGACCTGGTCCAGGCGGCTCAGCTCGCGCATGACCCATTCCCCGATCAGGCTACTGGGTATTTCCGCTTCTTCAGCGCTACGAATATCCCGTAACAGGGTACGTATGGCCCGTTCGATCTCCCGTGTTTCGACCGGTCTTTTCTCAAGCGCACGCAGCATCCCGTTACGCAGTTTGTCCTCGGAGAACTCCTCGCGCTCTCCGTTTTCCTTGATGATCCTGGGTGCTTTCAGTTCCGGGGTCTCATAGGTGTTGAAACGCGTCGCGCATTTAGCGCATTCGCGCCGCCGCCGGATTTGCATGCCATCACCCGTGACCCGGGAATCGACGACCCGGGTTTCATCATGGTTGCAAAAAGGACACCACATGGCTCTAAAACTAGGCAGCCCTGTACACGGGGTGTTTCAAACACAGCGCCCGGGCTGCTTCAGCGGCTTTTGCTTCGGCCGTCGCGTCACCCATGTTATCCAGCACATCGCAAATGACGCCGGCCAGTTCAGAACAATCGTCCGTATCAAAACCACGCGTGGTCACCGCCGGCGTTCCCAGCCGCAAACCGCTGGTCACGAAGGGTGATCTTGGTTCGCCGGGTACGGTGTTCTTGTTAACCGTGATGTGCGCCCGCCCCAGGGCTTCCTCGGCGTCTTTGCCGGTGTATTCACGGCCGATCAAATCGACCAGGAACAGGTGATTGTCGGTACCGCCGCAGACGATGCGGTAGCCGCGTTCAATCATGATCCCGGCCATCACTTTTGCATTGGTCACGACCTGCTGCTGGTACGTCTTGAAGCCGGGCTCGAGCGCCTCCTTGAAAGCCACTGCCTTGGCCGCGATCACGTGCATCAACGGCCCACCCTGCGTGCCGGGGAACACCAGTGAATTCAGCTTCTTCTCGATAGCTTCATTTTCCTGCGCAAGGATAATGCCGCCCCTCGGCCCGCGTAAGGTCTTGTGGGTCGTGGATGTGACCACGTGCGCATGCGGTATGGGGCTCGGGTAGATGCCCGCCGCCACCAGGCCTGCAACGTGCGCCATGTCGACCAGGAAGTAGGCGCCGACCGAATCTGCGATCTCGCGCATCCTGGCCCAGTCCATGAACCGGGAATAAGCCGAGAACCCGCCGATCAACAGCTGCGGCTGGCATTCCTCGGCAATCCGCTGCATCTCGTCATAATCAACCGCCCCGGTTTGCTGGTCGATACCGTAAGCCACGGCATTGAACAGTTTGCCTGAAAAATTCACCTTGGACCCGTGCGTCAGGTGGCCGCCGTGCGCCAGGTTCATGCCCAGCAGTGTATCGCCGGGGTTGATCAGTGCCAGGTAGGCAGCGGCGTTGGCCTGGGAACCGGAATGCGGTTGTACGTTTGCATAGTGCGCGTCAAACAATTGCTTGACCCGGTCCTGGGCCAGTTTTTCAGCCATGTCGACATAATCGCAGCCACCGTAATAACGGCGCCCGGGATAACCTTCGGCGTACTTGTTGGTCAACACCGAACCCTGGGCCTCCATGACCCGCGGGCTGACGTAGTTTTCCGACGCAATCAGCTCAATATGGTCTTCCTGGCGCTGTTCCTCGCTGGCGATTGCAGCAGCCAATTCCTTGTCAAATTCCCTAATACCAAAACCGTGGTCAAACATGTCTGTTCCTGTTATTGAAGAGGTGTGGATATAACGTGTAATTTTAGCATTATATTGCGCTCACAAAACCTTGCAGGCCGTAACGATGAATATCTCTGCTGTTTGTTTATCCGCTGGTTCCGGCAACGGCCTGGAACTGGTTCAATGGCTTGTAAGCACGAGACAGACTGGAATTTTGGCGTCTGAAAGTTCGAAATAC
>JAPHTE010000070.1 GCA_026196445.1 Lysobacterales bacterium | reverse complement strand
TCGCCGCGATTGCGGGAGGTGACACAGGTATATCCACTTGAGACACGCCGTATATACGTCCCTGTAGTCTCTTCCACAACATCCCAGTTGTGGAAGGTCTCGAGTTGGAATACCTGAATCCCCTCTGATAACGTTCAGCGGTATCGGTCAGGGGAGTTCAATCACAATGGGATCGCGGTGAGACGCTGCTCCTACGACAGCCTGAACGCGGCAGTTACGGATTCCGGCACCTTCACCGAGTAAAGCGCATGACCGCGTTCCAGGTATTTGGCCTCGAATGGCGAAACACCCTCCTCCGGCTGAAACTGCCTGACCTCGACTGTGTCGCGGGTTGCGATTTGCACTGCGGCGGCAAACTCGAGCGCGTAGATTTCCCAGTTGCAACGCATTTCGATCTCGCCACCCAGGGCGAGCAGCCAGGGGAATACCGGGTGGGCGTGCCAGCGTCTTTGCAAATGGCCGGGTTTGGGCCAGGGATTCGGGTAGAGCAGCAAGTGCTTTTGCAGCCTGACCCCTTGCTTGTGTAACAAACGCCAGAACGTGGCCAGTTCGGCCCTGGCCAGCAGCCAGTTATCCTGCCGCAGGACACCACAATCAACGCCGCTTTTACCGAGACGGGATAATGACTGGTCCACACCGATTACCCGCTGGCCGGGGTAAAGCTTCGCCAGGCGCCGGGTACTCTCCCCGGTGCCACAGCCCGAGTCCAGGATAATCGAGCCGGTGAACACATCACCCTCCGCCAGGCTGTGGAAAACCTCTTCCGTCGGAGGGTGCAAGGGCTGATTCCATTCTGAAGCCAGGTGCCGGCGTACAAATTTCTCCAGTTGCGGGTGCACGTCAACCTGGCTACTTTTGACCTGGCCCGACTGCTTGATGTCCGTGCTGTTTTTGGTTCGCTTCAAGGTTTCCTGCGCGCATTTCTGCCGTTCAGCCGCTATTATTGAATTATCTATTATTGACTTTAATTGGGCCCGAGTCACAAATATGTCATCTGCTACCCGGTTTCTTGAAATCAACGAACCGCTGCTAATGAAAAAAGGCGGCCACCTGGCGTCCTACACACTTGCTTATGAAACCTGGGGAGAACTCAACAGCGAGAGTTCCAACGCGGTTTTAATCCTGAGCGGTTTATCACCCAGTGCACACGCAGCATCCAACGCGGAAGACCCCACACCCGGATGGTGGGAGGGAATGATCGGACCTGGTGCGCCGATCGACACCGATCGTTTCCACGTCATAGCCCTGAACTCGTTGGGCAGTTGTAAGGGTTCCACCGGTCCTGCCAGTAAAAACCCTGCAACCGGCAAACCCTATCGGCTGGATTTCCCGGCCCTGTGTGTCGAGGATATCGCGACCAGCGCGCACCAATTGGTCAGGGGTCTCGGTATCGAGCAGCTCTGCACCCTGGTCGGCCCCTCGATGGGCGGCATGAGTTCCCTGTCCTACCTGCAGCAGTTCCCGGAAGGCGCACGCCACCACTTGAGTATTTCCGGCTCCCCGAACGCGGCGGCATTCAGCATTGCCATCCGCTCACTGCAACGGGAACTGATTGTCTCCGACCCTACCTGGAACAACGGCAATTACGATGATAAAAACTGGCCGGTCAAGGGTATGCGCATGGCACGCAAGTTGGGTATGTTGTCTTACCGCTCGTGGCAGGAGTGGCGCACCCGGTTCGGGCGGCGTGAACAGGATTATTTCCCGACCGAGTTATTCGGTATGAACTACGAGGTGGAATCCTACCTCGAGGCCGCTGCAAGGCGCTTTGTGCGCTCCTTTGACCCCTGCAGTTACCTGTATTTATCGAGGGCCATGGACTGGTTTGACGTGGCCGATGGTTATGCCGACCTGAAAGCGGCGCTGGCCGGTATCCAACTCAAATCAGCCTGCGTGTTGGGCGTGGAAACCGATATCCTGTTTCCGGCCTACCAGCAAAAAGAGATCGCTGATGCCCTGTTGGCCAACGGCATCGAAACGAGCTTTGCCAACCTGGAGTCACTGATGGGCCACGACGCTTTCCTGGTTGACTACGATCATTTCAACCCGCACATCACCGCCTATTTCAACAGCGTCTGGTACGAGGACAGCCTGTAGGAAATTACAACTGATTCAGGTCAGTAAACAGGTATTTCGTTGCTGAAATGCTGGCATCATACTGCCCGCCTATATATACTTTGCGCCTCGCAAATATTGCCGAAGTGGCGGAACTGGTAGACGCGCCGGATTCAAAATCCGGTTCTGGAAACAGAGTGAGAGTTCGAGTCTCTCCTTCGGCACCATCG
>JAPHTE010000167.1 GCA_026196445.1 Lysobacterales bacterium | reverse complement strand
TTTCAGGCCGACCAGGGCACGACTGCATGGATGCAGGAGGTAGAGCAATGCAGGAGCAATTGCCGAGGACGCCCTGTGAGGCCGGCCCCGTTAAGACGGCTCGAAGGAGAGGGTAGCTCGTAGGGCTGCGGGGCCAAGAGCCCACACCGGCAAACTTCCGGGCGATAGATCGGTGGGATAAAGGTAAGAGCTAACAGGGATGCGAATCAGGCAGCTTCTTCTGAATTCTCTTCCGCCGTGTCTGCTTCTTCCGGGTTCCGCGGCCAGGCTTTCAACACGGCCTGTACGACGGTCGCCAGCGGGATGGCGAAGAACACACCCCAGAATCCCCACAGGCCACCGAAAACGAGGATCGCGACGATGATCGCCACCGGGTGCAGGTTCAGGGCCTCGGAGAACAGCAGCGGTACCAGCACGTTACCGTCCAGCGCCTGGATAATGGCGTAGGCGATTAAAACCTGGCCAAAGCTCCAACCCCAACCCCATTGGAAAAAAGCCACGAAGGCAATCGGCACGGTGACCACCGCAGCACCGATGTACGGTATCAGTACGGAGAACCCGACGATGGTCGCCAACAGCGCTGAATACTGCAGGCCAAGCGTTACAAAGGTGATGTAGCTCACGCCACCAACGATAACGATTTCACCCGCTTTGCCACGTACGTAATTGGCAATTTGTGCCTCGACATCAGCCCACACGGATGTCACCAGGTGACGTTCATCGGGCAGGTAGCCCTTGAACCAGTTAATCAACTGGTCCTTGTCCTTGAGTATAAAAAATACCAGCACCGGGATCAGCACCAGCAGAACCAGCAAGCTGACAATATTCCCAACCGAAGCCAGTGACCAGGTCAGGAATTGCTGGCCGGTCGTTGCCAATTCGTTCCCTGCCCCGGTGATCAGGTTCTGCACCTGCTCTTCGGTAACCATTTTCGGGTAACGTTCAGGCAGTTGCTGCAACAACTCCGTGCCCTGCGTGATGTAGTTCGGGATCTGTTGCACCAGTTGCGTTAACTGGCGGATCAATTTCGGCACCAGGCCGAACAGAAACAAAAACAGGCTGGCGAGAAACAGCAGGAATACAAGCGACACCGATGCGAGACGGGGCAGCCCCAGTTTCTGAAAACGCACCACCGCTGCCTCGAGCAGGTAGGCGATCACGATACCGGCGAAAACCGGTGCCAGCATGCGCCCCAGACCGGCCACGATCGCCACACCCACGACCAGCACGATTCCGAGTATCACGACCTGGGGGTCGGCGAATGTTCGCTTGAACCACGAGGTAAGCAAATTCATGTATCAATCCGCATATTGCACCAGCCTGACTTCAGGCTTTTGATAATCACTGCTTAACATAAAATAAAGTTACATAATTGAGTAACAATTCGAGAGTATACTTTGCAACCGGCCTGAGTCCTATCACGATCTTGACTTGTCCATGCGCGGCTGGACTTGAGCTTCCCTCGATCCATAGCTAAGGCTATGGGTCTCAGTCCAGCCCTACATCCAGCCACACCTGTCCGGCGTCAATTCTCGTGATACTGGCACAATATCCGGATTAAGTTCCTAACGGAATAGTTTGAGTGTTCTGGGTAGACCGGGCTGATTCAGGATTTGGGGAGTATGAGACGGGTGTGTCTTAGAAATCCCAGGTCCAGAACGCTTCGAGCTCAAGATCCCGACCCAGTTTATCCGTGGTGACGCCCAGTACATTGCCGCCAAAGGCGTATTCGGCCGGTGCGTAAGCAGCGTTGAAATTGAATTGGCTGGTCATGCTCATACGACGGCTGTAACCGATCGTCATGGCATTCTGGGCCAGGTCGGCATCAATCGCCTGGCTCAGGATCCTGGAAGTCGGCAATGGCTGCGACCGTGAACTGATATCGACATTCCAGGTACTACCCTTGTCATCCGTCCAAGCCCAGCCTACGGAATAGACAGTCAGGTCATTCCAGGAGAATGACGGGCTGGTCGAGTCACCCAGCAATGAAAGGAAACGGCCCGGCAGGTTGCGGCTGGCAAATGCGCCGACCTCGCTGTACAAGACCCGCTCAACCTTGAAATTCAACCACGACTGGTCGCTGGCCTGGACGGCCAGGCCCAGTTGCGCACGGGCCGGGATATCCAGGTCTGCCGGCTGTGAGTAAACACCACGGTAGTTGGCAAATTCGTCCATGTCGATACGGGAACGGAAACCTGCATCCAGTTTGACGTGATCGCCCAGCTTGCTACGTAATGCCAGGCTGACACCGGCCCCGTAACCAGTTTCCTGGTAGGGGTCATAAGCCATCTGCCTGAAACTGGCCGGCAACGTTTCGTTGTAGGCGTGCAGGCCCAGGTCGGACACACCGTAGCTCTGCGTTGCAAACACCGCCGAAACACCGATCAGCTGGCTATCGTTCAACTGGTGCAGCAGACCGGGTGATATCAGCTTGCGCTCGAGGCCAAAAATTCCGGAACCCATGAATGGCTCAAAGTCCTGCATGGCCAACTGGTCTGAATACTGCCAATCGATCTCCAGCCTGAGGAAGGTTTCCGGCTCACCAAGAATTTCCCTGGCGAAAAACGGCAGGATCAGCTCGGAGTGTTCATTGATCCAGGAAATATGCAGTGGCGGGGTTGCCGGGTCCAGCAGGTAGTCGGGCGTCAACTCCTGGGCCAGGTAATCCTGCCAGGGGCCCAGTTCGAAGCCCAGCACGTAAAACGGGGTCAGACCTGCACCGCCTGCATTGAAACCAGCCATTGGCAGACCTGAAACACGGGCAACAGAAAGCGCCGGGAGCATTCCCAACACCATCAATAACACTGCCAATTTACGTAATTTCGTCACCGACGCTGAAGCCTCGCAGACATCTGTTTGCAATTATGCAGGAATATGGCAGGAAAACCACAAAATGTCAATGTAAAAATCCCGTTAAAGCGATTTGTACAATTATATAGGTATAGAATGAGAAATGAACTGTAACAATATGTTTTATATTAAAAAGACTGCCCTCTAAAAATACAGGCAGATTTTCTTTCCCGTTATGCCCGGTGGCGCCATTCGGAAATTACCGTTGCAAATATGCAACAGAGGCTTACCAGCCTCAAATCACCACCGCTTTTTCCAGGTCTATACAGATTATTGTCAGCCTGCCAGGCAGGTTTCAGGCGACTTCCTTCAGACGGCCTTCCATGTCCAGTTCGATCAGCTCAGTGTAACCACCGATTGGTTTGCCGTCGATCAGGATTTGTGGAACGGTGTAGCCACCGGTTAGTTCGTGCATCTCCTTTTCGCTCGCCGGGTTCCCCATGACGGGGATTTCTTCAAACCCGAGCCCCCGCTTGGACAACAGACGCTTAGCCGCAAAACAGAAGGAACAATAGGCCTTGGTATAAATAATGATTTGCATGGTTTTTCACACAAGCAGCAGGTTGCTGCAATTCAACAAGGTCCGGTTACTGCGACGAATTACCCGATACCGACCAGCTTATGTAACGGGATTCCTTAAACGGAAAACCCACGCTAAACACGTTAAACTAACGGGTACTGACAGTGTCACAGACACGATGATGCAAGTCTCAGGGAAAGCATGATTCCGGTCAAGCAAAAACACGGGTTTCTGAAACGTTTATCGATCGCACTCATGGTGACGGCAGTGAGCTTGTCCAGCATCGCCCAAACGGCCCGTATTGAATTACCCGAACTTGGCAATTCAGCAAGCGATGTACTTTCCAATGCCGAGGAACGTGAGTACGCGGAAAACCTGATCCGCCAGTTACGTGCCTATGACCTGTTGGTCGAAGATCCCTTGATCAGCGACTTTTTCTCCAACATGGGTTTCCGCCTCGCATCAAACAGCGACCAGCCGGGCGCAAACTTCACTTTCGTGGTAATGGACCAGGACGTAATTAACGCGTTCGCCGCTCCCGGTGGCGTCATTGCCCTGCACAGCGGCCTGGTCCTGCTGGCGGAAACCCAGGACGAGGTGGCTGGCGTGCTGTCCCATGAAATCGCCCACATTACCCAGCTACACATGTACAGGGCATTCGAAAAGGGTAAAACCATGAATATCCTGGCCATGCTGGCGATGATGGGCGTGATACTGGCCAGCGGCGGTGACGGCGACGTGGTTACCGGGGCTGTCGTGAGCGCACAGGCGATTGCCGCTCAGGCCCAGATCAACTTCACCCGGCACAATGAAGTAGAGGCCGACCGGGTTGGTATCCGGACCCTCGCCGCCAGCGGTTACAACCCGCAAGGCATGGCTGATTTCTTCCAGCGAATGAGCCAGCAAACCCGCGCGAACGGAGAAGGGCCACCCGAGTTTCTGCGCACACACCCGGTTTCCGTCAATCGTATCGCCGAGGCAGAGGCACGTATTCAAAACCTGCCCGAAGTGGAAGAATCCGACGGCCGGCAGTTTTATATCGTCCAGGCGCGGCTCAGGGCCTTGCTGGAGCGGGACCCGAATAAGGCCATCGAGTATTTTGACAGTGAACTGGAAAAAGACCTGGACCCGGCGCGCAGGACCGGCAATCTGTACGGCCTGGCCATGGCCAGGCAACGCAATGCCGAATACGGCAAGGCCTCGGCCATACTCAGCCAGTTGCTGGAACAGGAACCGAACGAGCTGGCTTTCCAGTTGCAAATGGCCCAGTTGCACATGGATACGGGGCAAAACCAGCAGGCGATCGACGCGCTCCAGTCCCTGTACCACGTCTTTCCCGGCAACCGGGCGATCGCTTATGAATACGCCAAGGCCTTGCTGGAGCAGGACACTCCCGAGTTTTCCGCCGAGGCCAGCACGGTACTGAAAGAACAACTGGCCTCCAGGCCTGACGACCCGGACCTGTATGCGCTTTACGCGCAGGCTGCCAGCCAGGCGGGTGACGACGTCCGTGCCACGGAGGCTATTGCGGAATCCTATTACCAGCGCGGTGGAACAGAAGAAGCTATTACGCAATTGGAAAGCCTGGTAAAACGTGCAGACCTCGATTATTACCAGCGCGCCAGGGTCAGCGCGAGGCTGATGGAATTGCGTATTGAGCAGCAGGAAGCAGACAAATAAACGTTGGCGTATTCAGTCACCCACGTTGCTCGTGCACCTCGTTGTCACGAAACTGTCATAATCCCTCATATAATGGTCTGGATAAGTAATCGTATTACGTAACTTGTCCGTGAAGAGAGCTCGTGTCCGAAAAGCAAATCAACGTATTGGTTGTTGATGACGAATCCGCAATCCGGGAAATGATCCGCTTTGGCCTGGCCAAATCCGGCATGTCCGTGCAATGCGCCGCCAGTGGCCAGGAAGCCCTGCTCAAAATTAACGAACAATCACCCGATATCATCCTGCTCGACTGGATGATGCCCAATATGAGTGGTCCGGAACTGACCCGCCGCCTGCGCAAGGGCAGCGTGACGGAAGACATTCCCATCATCATGCTGACGGCCAGGGTTTCAGAAGACGACAAGGTCACTGGTTTGAACGCGGGCGCGGACGATTACATCGTCAAGCCGTTCTCGCCGAGGGAGCTGATCGCCCGGATAAATGCCGTGCTGCGCAGGGCCGACCCGGGTGGCGAGGACGGCAGGATTACAACCGGTGCCATTACCATGGACACGGCATCCCGGCAGGTATTCCTGGACCAGGAGCCGGTTCATTTCGGGCCCACCGAGTACCGTTTGCTCGAATTTTTCATGACCCATGTCAACCGTTCCTACAGCCGTGCCCAGTTA
Organism: Lysobacterales bacterium; assembly: GCA_026196445.1. Lineage (GTDB taxonomy): Bacteria > Pseudomonadota > Gammaproteobacteria > Xanthomonadales > SZUA-36 > SZUA-36. The sequence continues at coordinate 1,321 of JAPHTE010000167.1, read as the reverse complement.
CTGGATCATGTCTGGGGCACCAACGTCTACCTCGAGGAACGCACCGTGGACGTGCATATCCGCCGCCTCAGGAAAATCCTGGCAACCGCAGATCTCAAGCACTACATACAAACGGTACGCAGCCACGGCTACCGGTTCGTGGTCGAAGACTGAGCGCGCTGCCCGGGGCAGAGCATGATCAAATCCGACTGGAAATTTCACCTGACCCGCCTGGCCATCGGCACGCTGCTGGCCATTCTGATCGGTTGGTGGTCCGGGCACGTGGCCCTGCTTCTGACACTATTCCTGCTGCTGTACCTGGCCTGGCTCCTCACCAATAGCCTGCGCCTGTACAGGTGGTTGCAATCCTGGGAGGCAGACCCGCCGGAAAGCCTCGGCATGTGGGCGGATATTTTCGACAGCATTGCAGAACTGCAAAAGCAGAACAGGAAACAGAACCGGCGATACCAGGAGGCGATCGACGATTTCAGGGGTATGGCCGATGCCTTTCCGGACGCCACGCTGGTCATCGACAAAAACGACATCATTCGCTGGTTCAATGATTCGGCGGTAAAGCTCCTTGGTTTGAAGACCCCCGCCGACCGGGGCCAGGTTGTTACCAACTTGATCAGGGAGCCGGTTTTCGCCGAATGGCTCGCCGTGCAAGACCATTTACAAAGCACGCTGGAACTCGCCTGTCCGACCGATGACAACATCACGCTGCAAATCAGCGCGGTGCGTTTCAGAAGGAACCAGCGCCTTCTGATCCTGCGGGACATAACCGACGTACACAACCTGGAACGTATGCGTCACGACCTGGTGGCCAACGTTTCCCACGAACTGCGCACGCCGTTAACCGTGTTGCTCGGCTACCTCGAGATACTGCAGAGCCAGGACGCGGAACCGGACCCGGAAGCCATCGAGCGTATGCTCAAACAGGCGCGCCAGATGCACGCGCTGCTCGATGACTTGCTCGAACTCTCCAGGCTGCAGGATACAAAAAAACTGGACGGCGCCGACGATGTAGACATCCCGGCCATGCTGGCCCAAATCGCCGAACAAGCGGAAGACCTGAGCAACGGACGACACCATTTGCACTTCAAGATCGAGCCCGACCTGGGTTTGCGCGGCATCGAGGCAGACCTGAGAAGCGCGTTTCAGAACCTGGTCGTCAACGCCATCAACTACACACCGAAAAATGGCAGCATCCAGGTGACCTGGCAGGAGACATCTCGAGGCCTCATATTCAGTGTCAAGGATACCGGTATTGGTATACCGCACCGCGACATCCCGAGGATTACAGAGCGCTTCTACCGGGTTGGTGACGACCGCAGCCGCAAGA
>JAPHTE010000201.1 GCA_026196445.1 Lysobacterales bacterium | reverse complement strand
GGTGAATCCGACGATTCTATACCTGGCAATCACAGCGGTAACAAGAATGCCCATCTACGAATACCAGGCTTCCGGTGAAAAGTGTTGCGATCATTGCCGCACGGCATTTGACGTCATGCAGAAACTGTCGGATAAACCACTCGAGTTCTGTCCGCAATGCCTCAACCCGGTTACCAGGAGAATTTCCCGGCCCAACCTGGCCAGCCCGGGCCCTTCCCTATCGAATGAAAATATCGAAAAGCACGGGTTCACACAGTTCCGGAAAGTTGAAAAAGGGGTATACGAAAAAACCGCGGGTAAAGGCCCTGACTACATCACCGACCCCGATTCCAAGTAAACCGCCTGGCCGGCTCAAGCCAGGTCCTGTTCAAGCTGCTCGCGGCTCTTGCTCCAGTTTTGTCCGTCAAAATCTTCTACCGCCACCGTTATGGCATCGGGCAGTACCACGCAATTCAGGTTAACGCTGTACGCGTCGGGATGTGAACGCGGCACGTAGAACGACTTGATGCCGCAATGCGCGCAGAACAGGTGGCGGGCGACACCGGTATGGAACCGATACTCGGTAAGACCGGCCTCTCCGCTCAGCAGTTTGAACTGTTCGGCCTCCACGATCAGGTGTAAGTAACCCGTTTTCCTGCACACGGAACAATTACACCTGTGCACGGTGATTTCAGCAGGAATCTGTATTTCAAACCTGACGCGTCCGCAGTGACAGCCGCCGCTACATGTAATCACGGCTCAAGCCCCCAACACGTTCTGGTTCGGGCTCTGTAACAGGGCCAACACGTCTTGCGGCGTATGTAACAGTGTTGCGTTGCCGATGATATCCAGGTGGCTGTTGCCATCCGCATAGCCGTACAGGGCAAATGCCGTGCTGGTCCCTGCCCGCCTGCCCGCTTCCATGTCCCGCAAATCATCACCAACCATCAGGGCTTCCTGCGGGCGCACGCCGATCTCGCGACAGGCTGCCAGCACCGGGTCGGGATGAGGCTTGATATTGCCCACGGTGTCACCGCATACCACGGTGGTGGCTGCTGATTTCCAGCCCGTTTTTTCCAGGATCGGGAAGCACAGGTACTCCATCTTGTTGGTTACGATGCCCCACGGGATACCCCGCTTGTCCAATTCCGAGAGAACCTCCTCGACACCCTCGAATGGTGCGGAATGTACATAGCTGTTCTGTTCGTAATGCTGCAGGAACAAGGCCCGCCATTCAGCCCGTGTTTCATCGTCGCATGGCGGCATGCCAGCATTGATCAAACCTGCGGCGCCTCTCGATACAAAATGCCGCAGGTGGTCAACAGGCAGGGGCTTCAGCTTCACACTGCTGCGCAGGTAGTTCAGGGTTGCGACCAGGTCGGGTGCTGAATCCAGCAAAGTGCCGTCGAGGTCAAACAGGACTGCCTTGATCATTGTTACTTTTCTGGCTTGGTGGCGTGGACGAGGTAATTAACATGAACATTGCCGCCAACCCGGGCCGTGCGTTCCAGCGGGTTATAGTGGATACCGCTGATATCCATCGGCTGCATGCCCGCAGCGCGCAACCATTCACACAACTCCGACGGCCGGATAAAACGGTCGTATTGGTGTGTACCCTTGGGTACGACACGCGCGATGTGCTCTCCGCCAACGATGGCGACCGCGAAAGACAGCAGGTTCCGGTTCAATGTACTCATGAACAAGTGTCCACCATCCGCCAGCATCGTGGCACAAGCGGCAACCACCGAAGCCGGATCCGGGACGTGTTCAAGCATTTCCATACACGTGACAACCCCGGCTGAGGCCGGATGTTGCTGTGCCCACTCTTCAGCGGTGGTCTGTTGGTAATCGACCTGCTGCCCGGATTCGTGTAAGTGCAAGCGGGCCACGGACAAGGCCTTGCTTGCGATGTCGATACCGGTTACCTCGGCGCCCTCGGCCGCCAGCGCTTCCGACAGGATACCCCCTCCGCAGCCGACGTCTACTGCCCTCGCACCTTGCAGTTTCACACGTTCGCCGATGTATGCCAGCCGGGCCGGGTTCAGGTCGTGCAGGGGCCGTGATTCACCATCAGGATCCCACCAGGTGGCGGCGATACTGTCAAATTTCTGTTGTTCGGAGGGGTCGATATTCGCCTTGTGATCATTCACAACATTTGCACTCCTTTCATTCCATTCTCAGCCGCGATACGTTGCGCCCAATTTCTTGCACGGCCAATGATATCGCTAATATCCAGGTGCAGGAACTGCCCATCCCGTAATAACATCCGCCCGCCGACCCAAACGTGAGATACCTGCTGGCTCGATGCCGCGTAGACCAGGTGTGAAACCACATCGAACATGGGCGTGGTTTGCAGTGCGTCCATGCGCAGCGCGCACAGGTCTGCCAGTTTTCCCGCCTCCACGCTGCCAAGACGTTCTGATTGCCCAAGCGACCGGGCCGCGTTGATGGTCAACATTTCAAGTGCCTGGAACGCGTCCACGACACACGGGTCACCCGCATAGCCCTTGGCAAGCAGCGCAGCAGTCCTGGACTCGGCCAACAGGTCAAGATTGTTATTGCTGGCTGCGCCATCGGTGCCCAGGGCCAGGTTGACACCATGCTCAGCCAACCGGGCAACGGGGCAAATCCCGTTACCGAGTTTCAGGTTTGATTCCGGGCAATGGATCACGTTCACACCCGTACCCGACAGCGCCTCCAGGTCCTCGCCGTTTAGCTGCGTCATGTGCACGGCCAGCAAACGCTCGTTCATGAGACCCAGATCAGCCAGTCGTTCCAGTGTCGGTTTGCCATATTGCTGAATGGACTCACTGGTCTCCCATTTTGATTCGAGTACGTGCATGTGCACCGGCAAATCATGCTCTGCCGATAGTTCGGCCACCCTACGCAAGGCTTCGTCACCCACCGAGTACGGCGCGTGCGGTGCAAGCACTGTGGTTATCAAAGGCTCATCGCGCCACCCGGCACTGACGGCCAGGCCTTTCTCAAGGCACTCTTTTTCACCAGCAGCCCAGGCTGTGGGTACATCAATCACCGGTAAACCAATACAGGCACGCATGCCCGACTGGGCCGCCGCCTTTGCGGTAATCTCCGGAAAAAAGTACAAGTCGTTAAACATCGTGGTGCCACCACGCAACATTTCGGCAATGGCCAGCAATGCGCCGTCGCGCACAAATTCCGGTCCCAGGAAGGTCTTTTCAACCGGCCAGATATGTTCATTGAGCCAGACCTGGAGATTCAGGTCATCCGCATAACCCCGCAACAGGGTCATGGCCGAGTGGGTGTGCATGTTGATGAACCCGGGCAGAAGGACATGTTCGGGCAGTTCCAATCGCCTTGCCCCGGGGTACAACTCGAAAGCTTCGGTGCGTGGTAAAACCGCTGCGATCAACTCGCCTTCGATGACCACTGCCATTTGCTCCAGCACCTGCAGGCGGGGCCTGACCGGCACCAGCAGGCGCGGCAACAGTAAAACGGTGTCCATCAATACCTAACCCTTGACGCGGGATACATACTCCCCGGTCCGGGTGTCGACACGGATGAGTTCACCTTCCTGGACAAATAGCGGAACGCGCACGGTCGCACCGGATTCCAGCGTGGCTGGTTTACCGCCGCTGCCCGATGTATCACCACGCAAGCCTGGATCAGTCTCGACGATCTTCATCTCGACAAAATTGGGGGGCAATACGCTCAACGGTTCGCCATTGTACAGAGTCAGGTCACACATGCCCTCCTCTTGCATCCAGTACGCGGCATCGCCTATCGATTCCTTGCTGATTGCGTACTGTTCGTAAGTTTCGGGGTGCATGAAGTGCCAGAATTCCCCGTCGTTGTAGAGATACTGGACCGATGTCTCGAAAACATCGGCAGCTTCTACACTTTCACCCGACTTGAAGGTTTTTTCTACTACCCGGCCAGTATTGAGGTTGCGCACCCTGACCCGGTTGAAGGCCTGGCCTTTACCCGGCTTTACAAATTCGTTCTCGACGATGTTGTAAGGCTCACCATTGATGATGATCTTCAAGCCGCTTTTGAATTCATTGGTACTGTAAGACGCCATTGCTCTCTCCGTGCTGTTAGCCTAATGATAACGCGATCTCGATAGCCGTGACAGAAATTGCACCCATGTAAGCGCACTTTTCCGGTATTGATCCGGCTATCGGGTTCCCGGCCAGGGAACCTCGTTTATTCCATGTGAAAAAGCGGCAGTTATGCGTCATACTTGTTTAAGGTGATTAACCGAGGCCCACGGGGGAAGAAGGGGTATGTTTATTGAAAATATCTATAAAAAGGCACTCAAACTTTTGCTATCATCCCAGGTGGAGATGATATACAGCCACCACCTCAAGGAACGAGGTTTGGAGACAGATTGCTATGGATAGCGCCTACCTCCTGATCATTGACGATTCCCCCGACCTCGCCCAGGTAACGAACAGTTTCCTGCGAAATGCCGGTATGGCCGTCAGGGTCGTCAGCGCCGGTAATATCAACGAACTGGAAGATGCCCTGCAGGAAAAATCGCCCTTTCTTGTGCTGATCGGCACACGAATACCGGCATCGACGAAAATCAGCCAGGTGTTGCAATTGACCGACCGCTTCTCGACCCCGGTGGTTTTGCAGGTCGATATTGCGCATACCAACGAAATCGAGGCCGGGTTGGCCACCCACCCCTTGCAGCTTATCCGGGCCGGGGAAAACGACCAACTGATGAAAGTGGTCAAACAACATATGTCGGGCGGCAAATCCGCACGTGAATACCAGGACCTGGCGCAAAAGCTGGAAGAACTGCAATACCGTTATGACCTGCTGCTGGAAAGCGCGAGAGAGTCGATAGCTTACATACATGAAGGATTGCACGTTTACGCCAACCGGGCCTACCTGGAATTGCTGCAGGCCAGGACCCTCGAAGACATTGAAGGCTTGTCATTACTGGAGTTGATGACGCCCGATGACGGGACAGACCTGAAGAAACTGTTGCGGGACATGGGTAACGACATTTTTCCATCCAAGACCCTGCCGGTGACGATCAGCACACCCGGCGACAATACCCTGAAAGTCGAACTGACCTTCTCACCTACACGGTTCAACAACGAACAGTGCATTCAGATGATGGTGCGGGAGCACGATGCAAACCTGGTTCTGCAGGAAGAGCTGGACCGCGTGCGCAAAACGGACCATTTGACACAATTCAGCAACCGGAAGACATTCACCGAGAAACTTTCTGCGCTGATCGCGGGTGATTTCGATGAGAGCACCCGTAGCGCTGTACTTTACATTGAGACCGACGGTATCGAGGAATTACACCAGCAGTTGGGTATGGAAGGCATCGATACCTGCATCCTCGACCTGGCCAATGTCATCAGCGGATGCACAAAACCTGCAGACATCCCCTCGCGCTTCAGCGACCACGGTTTTGCCATCCTGATCCAGCGTGAAGAAAAAGCCGATTTGCAGAAAACCGGTGACTGCATCCTGGAAAACTATTCCAACCACATCATTGATTTGGGCGACAAGACCATATCGGCCTCCTGTAGCATTGGACTGGCCACTATCGGCTCCATGACCGAAAGCGCGGAGGAAGTCATCGGCCAGGCGCGCACTGCATTCAAGCAGGCCGCCGGTGAGGGCCATGCACTGGTCAGGTTCAAGCCCGCATTGACCACGGTCAGTTCCGGCGAACACGATCGGGGCTGGGTGGAACGTATTCGCCACGCCTTGAACAACCACGATTTCTATACCGTGCAGCAGTCCATCGTCGACCTTGAGGGTGAAAGCGAGGGATTGTTTGAGAACCGTACCTACATGCGAGAGGAAGAGGGCGACACACCCGCTCCTGAGTTCATGCTGGCCGCCGAGCGCAACGACTTGGGCAGCCTGGTGGATCGTCACGTGATCCCGCAACTGATGTTGGCTATAGCCGGCACCGGTGACAGGCACATCATCCCCTTGAGCAGTAACTCGATCCTGGATTTCAGTTTCCCCAACTGGTTTGAGCGCATGATTCACGAAACCGAGGTCGAGGGATCGCAGGTCGTTTTGCAGGTCCCGGGAGACGTCGCCAGGTCGCACCTGGAGCCGACCCTCCGGATGATCGAGGAGTTGAAACGTCTTGGCTGCGCCATCGCACTGGCGGATTTTGACAATGAGCGGCGAAACGTACAATTGCTGGAACACTTGCCGGTCGACATGATCAAGTTGCGATCCGACCTGGCGCAGGGAGTTTCATCCAATACTGCCAACCAGGAAATCATCCGTTCCGTGGTCCGGGCCATCGAAAGCAAGGAAATAACGATTATCGCCGATGAAGTCAAAGACGCCGCCGACCTGGCGGTACTCTGGCAGTGTGGCGTCAAGCTGGTGACCGGCGACTTCCTGAACGAGGCGCCCCAGGTCGTCGGTCAGTAAAATTGTGCCCCTCCCGGTTATCGGCCGTTTTGCTCCCTCCCCCACCGGTGAGCTGCATTTTGGTTCACTGGTCGCAGCCGTGGGCAGTTACCTCGAAGCAAAAAGCCGTGGCGGACGCTGGTTGCTGCGAATCGAGGACATAGACCCGCCCCGTGAAGTAGCCGGCAGCGCCGAACGAATCATTGCCGACCTGCAGAGACTGGGCATGGAACCGGACGGCCCGGTGTTATTCCAGAGCCAGCGATTGAAGTCCTATCAACAGGCAATCCGGCATTTACTAGCCCGCGAACTCGCCTATCCCTGCGCCTGCACGCGCAAGGACCTGCCGGAATCGGGTATCTATCCGGGCACCTGCAGGACCGGTATTGCCGCGGGCAAACAGCCACGTTCCATGCGTTTCAAGCTCGCAGACGAAATCTGCGAATTCGACGACCGTGTGCAAGGAAGGGTGATGGATTGCCCGGCTGACAGCAGTGGTGATTTCATTATCCGGCGTGCCGATGGCCTGTACGCCTATCAACTTGCCGTGGTCGTAGACGACGCTTTCCAAGGCATCACGGAGGTGGTGCGCGGCGCGGACCTGCTCGACTCGACCGCACGCCAGGTCTGCCTGCAAAAAGCCCTTGGGTTACCGACACCCAAATACATGCACCTGCCCGTCGTTGTGCGTGCAGACGACAGGAAACTGAGCAAACGCGAACAGGCCGATCCAGTCAAGCATCAGGACCCGACCCATGCCGTGGCCCGGGCCCTGGCCTTCCTTGGCCACCAGGCGCCATCGGCGTGTTCATTGCAGGCCTTGTGGGACTGGGCGCTGGAACACTGGGACCGCCAGCTGATACCACGCAGCAGGTCTGTTCAATACCCCATTTGACGATTTGCGGCCCGGGCCTGGATTGCAGGTCTAAACAATGATACCCAGTTGTAGTTATAATTCGGACTCTTTTCCGGAACGAGATTGCCATGGACCACCTGGAATTTGAACAGCCAATCGCCGAACTGCAGGCCAAGATTGACGAGCTGCGAAACGTCGGCTCGGACAATGCGCTGAACCTGGATGAAGAAATCCAGCGCTTGCAGGCAAAAATGCGGCAAAAGCTGACCAGCATTTTCAAGGACCTGACACCCTGGCAGATTTCCCAAATCAGCCGTCACCCGCAAAGACCTTACACGCTGGACTACGTCGATTACCTGTTTGACGAGTTTTACGAATTACACGGTGACCGAACCTACGCAGACGACCACGCCATCGTCGGCGGCCTGGCACGTTTCCGCGGACGGGCCGTGATGGTCGTGGGCCAGCAGAAGGGGCGCGATACCAAGGCCAAAATTTTCAGAAACTTCGGTATGCCCAGGCCCGAAGGCTACCGCAAGGCCTTGCGCTTGATGAAGATGGCAGAACGCTTCCGTCTGCCGGTATTGACGTTTATCGACACCCCCGGTGCCTACCCTGGAGTCGGTGCCGAGGAGCGTGGCCAGTCGGAAGCCATCGCAACCAATTTGAAATACATGTCAAGGTTGCCTGTACCGGTTATTTGCACGGTGGTTGGTGAGGGCGGTTCGGGTGGCGCCCTGGCGATCGGCGTTGGCGACCGGGTGAATATCCTGCAATACAGCACTTATTCGGTCATCTCGCCGGAAGGTTGCGCATCCATTTTGTGGAAGGACGCAGCGCTGGCGGAAGACGCTGCCTCGGCGCTCGGTATCACCTCGGACCGCCTGTTGCAACTGGGACTGGTCGATGTCGTCATTCCGGAACCGCTGGGTGGCGCCCACAAGGACCCGGAAAAGGTCGCTACCCAGGTTGGTGACTGCGTGGCGAACCAGCTCGAGGAACTGGAGAAGCTGACCACCGATGACCTGCTTGACGAACGCTACCACCGCCTGCTGTCCTACGGTGAGTTCAAAGACTGAGCGCCCGCTCGTTGCACCAGCCCGCACAATGAGCAATCGCCCGACAGCGTTCACGGCCC
>JAPHTE010000353.1 GCA_026196445.1 Lysobacterales bacterium | reverse complement strand
TATTTGGTGTGAAATTCAACCAACCGAAGGACTGCTTCCGGCCGAAAACAACGCCGGTTCAATACCCATCGTATTCCGATTATTAATCCGAACCGTCCCTCTCCATCCGGTCGTAATAACAGTTCATATGAGCAAGGTAATGTTTCACAACCTCCTCATCTGAAAAAGCATCCACCCGTTTGAATCTTTCTGCAACAGGTAACAACCGGAATTCATGAGATTGACAGAATGGGGGATTGGGATCTCCGTTCAGGGGGCATGCGATCATCAGCCCATACTCAAAGGTTCTCAAGGCTTCAATATCGTTTAGATCCATTTGTTTCATCTGTCCAGACTGCCGATTGTCAACCCCAATGCTGAATGCAAACCATGCTGCCATAACTTACATCCAGCCCCCCGGTTTACGCTCACTAAATTAATTAACAACTCATTGAAAAACAGTTAAAAACCGGAAACAGAGACAAAATTCGTTCGAACCCAACGCGTCAATGCGCCGCTGTATATGGGCAAACGGTCCTGGGCGATCAATTGGACCGATGATAATAACGTCCCGAAAGTTGCCAGCATCCTTGCGCTTGTGGGACTTCCGTGTTGCTGGGGTTATCTGTCTACTGTGACTATCTTTCAGGACTTCATGATTATGGTGCTTGCACTTGGCAGTCATGCGCACCTGTTAAAAATCACAGTCTTTCGGGCTTTACAGGATGGAGTGGTATCTTCCACTGCGCCTTCCTCCAGATCCTTCCCATACCCTGTTTCATGGTTTCGCAAGCGCTTGTAAATGTATATGCTTAACGCTTACGCGTGCGGGCTCAAAACTGGCAATAAACAAGGGACTGCCCGGAGCAAAACTGTGGCCAAACAAATCAGTATCCTGTATCTGTGCACTGGCAATTCCTGCCGCTCACAAATGGCCGAGGGCTGGACCCGGCATCTGGGCAGTGAACTGTTTGATGTGTATTCCGCCGGTATCGAAGCGCACGGCAAGAATCCGCGTGCAATCGCCGTCATGGCGGACGCCGGTATCGATATATCGGGCCAGGAGTCGACCATCGTCAACAACACCATGTTGGAAAACGCCGATATCGTCGTGACGGTTTGTGGTCACGCGGACGAGCAGTGCCCTGTACTGCCGCCAGCAGTGAAAAAGGTCCATTGGCCATTGACCGACCCGGCGAAGGCCAGCGGCAGCGAGGAAGATATCATGCAAGCATTCCGCGAGACCCGCGACGAAGTCGGGCGCAGGGTCCGCGACCTGGTACAACGACTTTCCGTGGAGACAGGAACGTGAGCAGCCAATGCGAAACCACCGCCCGGCGTGCCGCCGGCGTCCAGATGCCATTTTTTGAACGCTACCTGAGCCTGTGGGTGGCCCTGTGTATCGTGGCCGGTATTGCCCTGGGGCATTTCATACCGGGCTTTTTCGAGCGCCTGGGTGCAATGGAGATCGCCCGGGTCAACTTGCCCGTTGCCGTGTTGATCTGGTTGATGATCCTGCCGATGTTGTTGAAGATCGACTTCCGTTCACTGGTCGAAGTACGCCAGCACTGGAAAGGCGTCGGTGTGACGCTATTCATCAACTGGGGTGTCAAGCCGTTCTCGATGGCGTTACTGGCATGGCTATTCATCCGCAACCTGTTTTCAGGCTGGTTACCGGCAGAGCAACTCGACAGTTATATCGCCGGATTGATCCTGTTGGCGGCAGCGCCTTGCACCGCGATGGTGTTCGTCTGGAGCAACCTCAGCGAAGGCCACCCGGGTTTTACCTTGTCCCAGGTGGCCCTGAACGACCTGATCATGGTCTTTGCCTTTGCCCCGATCGTGGCGTTGCTGCTGGGCATCTCTTCGATCCACGTGCCCTGGGACACCCTGTTCCTGTCGGTGGTGTTATACATCGTGTTGCCAGTGATCGCCGCAAGCATCTGGCGGCGCTGGCTGATGCGCGATGAAAAAGGCGAGACCCGGCTCAAGCGTGTGCTGGATCATATGCACCCGGTTTCACTATCGGCGCTGCTGGTGACCCTGGTATTACTGTTCGGTTTCCAGGGCGGCCAGATCATGGCCAAGCCGGTGATCATCCTGCTGTTGGCGATACCGATCCTGATCCAGGTCTATTTCAACTCGGGCCTGGCCTACTGGTTGAACCGCAAACTCGGTGTGCAGCATTGCGTGGCGGCGCCTTCTGCATTGATCGGCGCGAGTAACTTTTTCGAACTTGCCGTGGCGGCTGCGATCAGCCTGTTCGGACTGCAGTCAGGCGCTGCGCTGGCGACGGTGGTCGGTGTGCTGGTCGAGGTGCCGGTGATGTTGTCGGTAGTATGGATCGTAAACCGCAGCAAGCCCTGGTACGAATCAAGGATCTGAAACGTGATCAAGAACCTGATGGACCTGTATCGCGACAACCGTCAGCAGGTGCATTTACTGTTTTTAACCCTGGTGGTATTCCTCGCAATTTACTTCATGCCCGCCGGGACTGCGCGTTTTGACAACGCCGTCCTCGAAGCCTTCAGACTGACCCATTGGTACGCGCAGGAACACGTGATCCTGTGCCTGTTGCCGGCCTTTGTCATCGCCGGCGCAATGGCCGTTTACATCTCCCAGGGCGCGGTCATGCGCTACCTCGGCCCTGCTGCATCAAAACCGCTGGCGCTGGGTGTGGCCTCCGTGTCCGGCACCCTGCTGGCGGTGTGTTCCTGTACCGTGCTGCCGCTGTTCGGCGGCATTTACCGGCGCGGGGCCGGGCTGGGCGCAGCCATCGCTTTTCTTTACTCGGGCCCGGCGATCAACGTCATGGCGGTCGTCGTCACGGCAAAGATACTGGGCATCGAACTGGGTGTTGCCAGGGCCGTTGGCGCAATCGTATTCGCGGTGGTGATCGGCGGGATCATGCACTTCATTTACAGGAAGGAAGAATCAGCGCGGAGCAGTGGCGTTGCTACCGGTTTTGAAGCGGGGGATCAGGAACGTTCGACGGGGGTGGTCGCGGTATTCTTTGCCCTCATGGTCGGCATCCTGGTGTTTGCGAATTGGGCGGCTGCGGACAGCCCGGCGTGGATGGTAGTCTTTGCATGGAAGTGGCATATCACCTCGATCCTTGCCGCGCTGATGGCGCTGGTGCTCGTACTGCGCTGGAACTGGTCTGTTCCCCACATGTTGATCCTGGCTGCCATCGTGGCGGCATGCGCGCTTGTTGCGCCGCAAACGCCGGAAATACCCTTTACCGTGGCTATGCTGGGCCTGATGTTGCTGGCTGCGAGCCGTGATAGCGATCGCGAGTGGGCCGAGCAGACCTGGGGGTTCACCAGGCAGATCGCGCCACTGTTGCTGGCGGGTGTTTTTGTCGCGGGCCTGCTACTGGGCAGACCGGGCCACGAGGGCCTGATCCCATCGGAGTGGGTCAGCGCGGCGGTCGGTGATAACTCGCTCGTGTCCACCGTGCTGGCATCGGTGCTGGGCGCGCTGATGTACTTCTCCACTCTGACCGAGGTGCCTATCGTGCAGGGGCTGATCGGCGCCGGGATGGGCAAGGGGCCGGCGCTTGCGCTGTTGCTTGCAGGCCCGGCGCTGTCGCTGCCCAACATGCTGGTCATCCGCTCAATACTCGGAGGCGGGAAGACTGCTGTTTATTGCTCGCTGGTGGTGGTGATGGCGACTATCACCGGCTTTATTTACGGAAATTTTTTCTAATTGGTCAACAGGGAATTGCAATGAAACTGAAAATTTTTGGCAGCGGTTGCACCAAGTGTAACCTGCTCACACAACACGCCGAGGCGGCTGCCCAGGAATTGGGTATCGATTACGAGCTCGAGAAGGTCAAGGACATCAACCAGATCATCGATGCGGGCGTCATGCGTACACCGGCACTGGCCGTGGATGACGTGGTCGTCGTCGCCGGGAGTGTTCCGAGCACGGAAAAAATCAAGCAACTATTATCCTGAACGCCTGCTTGCACCAAACCCGGCGTCATGGACATGATGAAAGACGCGGTCAATCGCTGGACCGCTACGCGACGGGTGGTATCGCCACCCCGGTTTTAAACACAACAGGAGCCCTGCAGTGTCACCCAAAATACTGATTACCAGGCTGGCCATCGTGGCCATTGCCGCGGCCTCGTTGGCCAGCGCCAACGCTGAACCACCTCACAACGATCACCTGAGCCAGGCCCAGGCTTCGGAAATCCTCGACAAGACCCGCCACGTGTTCCTCGACCCGGATTTATCCGCATTGACAAGGGGTGAGCGGGCCGCGGTGGCGAAACTGTTGAAAGCGGGCGACATCATCCACCGCCTGTACGAAGATTCCATGCACCCACAGGCCCTGTCGTCAAAGCGGTTCCTGGTGGAGATGAAAGGCAACGAGAAGGAACGGCAGTTAATGCTGGATCTCTACTACCTGTTCGAAGGCCCCATCGCCAGCACGCTGGACAACCGGCGCCTGCCATTCCTGCCGGTGATGGCCGAGCAACCAGGCAAGAACGTCTACCCTGTCGATTTAACGCGGGAGAAGATGGACCCGGTCCTCGCGGCCCGGCCAGAGCTGGCGGACAAATTACTGGACCTGCGCACAGTAGTGCGCGCCACCGGCAAGGAAAACCTCGAACGTGACCTCGCCATGCTGGATGCCTACCCGCTGCTGGATGGTCTGCATCCGGGTTTGAGTGAGCATCTCAGGGATTTACTTGCTGGCGAAGACAACGTGCCTGTATACGCACTGCCCTACTCGGTTCGCTGGGCGTCAGAAATCATGCAGGTCTACGCCCTGCTCAACGGTGCTACAGTCGATGTGGCCGATGAGGACCCCGATTTTTCGGCTTATCTCGCGATCCGCGCCCGTGACCTGATCAGTGACAATTACGAAGGCGGAGACGCTGCCTGGGTGCGTGGCAGGTTCAAACACATCAACGCGCAAATCGGCAGCTACGAGGTTTACGGTGATGCACTGTACGGTGTCAAATCGTTTTTCAGCCTGAGCCTGTTGGCGCGTGATGAGGAAAAAAGCCGTGAATTAACGTCAGCGTTGCAGGGCCTGCAAGCTATACAGGACAGTCTGCCACTGGGCGCCGGCCGCAAGATCCAGCCGGACGTGCCGGTCGGCGTGTACAACATCATCGCCGACTTTGGCCAGTCCCGCGGAACCAATACGGCCACTATTTTGCCGAACGACGCCGACCATTCACGCAAATACGGCCGCACCATATTGTTGCGTTACAACATCATGACCCACCCGGACCTGTTCAACGACGCGAAACAGAAATACATGGCCGCCGTGGCGCCGGAATTCGCCGACGATTTGGCTCTGGACGGGCCTTTCTACCGCACGCTGTGGCACGAGGTTGGCCATTACCTGGGCGTGGATTCAACGGCTGACGGACGTGAGCTCAACGAGGCCCTGTCGCCATGGGGCAGCCACTACGAGGAGTTGAAGGCGGACCTGGTGTCGTTATTCACCGCCAGCGGCTTGAATCGGGATGGATTGATGGCTGATAGTTTGCTCAAGTCCGTCAAGGCCAGCGGTGTGCTGCGGGTATTGCAGAATAACCAGCCCCGCACCGAAGACCAGCCCTACCAGACGATGCAGTTGATGCAGATGAACTATTTCCTCGACCATGGCCTGTTACGGTTTGATGCTGAGAACGCG
>JAPHTE010000359.1 GCA_026196445.1 Lysobacterales bacterium | reverse complement strand
CCCGTTCTCTTCCCCACATGGTTCCCAGGCCTTCGCCATTTTGCGCCAACGAAACACTCATGCAATGCATGATCGAGATGGTATACAGCAAGGCTCCCAACGGGTGTTCGCGGTCATGGTGGTGGTGGCTCGATGAGTGGATGTCTTGTGCCAGAAACACGCCACCCGGCTTAAGGGTGCGATGGATGCCGCGCAATAGATTTAGCGGTTTTGCCTGGTCATGGATGGCATCGAATGTCGTCACGAAATCAAACTTCGAGACATCTGCCGTTGCGTCGAAGTCGGACAAATCCCGAATCTCGAACGCTACATTATTCAACCCGCGTTCACTGGCGTGCTTGCGTGCCCAGGCAATGGCTTCGGGCGACAGGTCATAGCCTTCGAAGTGGCTGGCAGGAAACCGTTCAGCCATCTTCATCAATGCCATGCCGCGGCCACAACCCAGGTCGAGCACCTGGATTCCAGATTCCAGGCGTTCCATCAGCCCCGGTACCAGCGGCAGGATAGCGTCAAAAAGCGCGGGCAACACGGTCTGGCCGCTGTCTTCCGCCATGACTTCATGAAAGCGGTGATACTTGGCATAGGGTACGCCCTTGCCATGCTGAAAACTATCGACCACGTCGTCCTCAACCTGGCCCAGTAACGGAATAAACTGAGCGGTAGCGGCCAGATTGGCATCGCCGCTATCCGTGAGCAGCGAGGCATGCGCGGGTGGTAACCGGTAGGTCATGGCTTCGGCGTCGTGATCCACGATGCCCGAGACCGTCAAACCACCGAGCCATTCGCGTATGTAACGCTCATTCAGCTTGCTACGGCGAGCGAGATCGCTACAGGTCACGGGTTCGCCATCGGCCATGTGGTTGAAAAGGCCTGTACGGTGGCCGAGAGATACCAGCTGCAGCATGCTGCCTTCATTCAGGGCGTGGAAAAAGCGGTTTTCAAATTCAGCCTGTCGATTATCATCAAAAGCTTCGTTTGCCGGGATGATTTGTGCGGTTGCCATGGTTTTCTCCTGTATCTTGTGATTGATGCGTTTGGGTATGTTCGTTCTGCTTGCTGGCTAGTATGGGATCAGGCAATCCACTAGACTAAAGCGCAAAGAGACGAAAACTGGTCATTTCCGCCATGGCTAAGCAAAAACCCCGTATCGCACTGTTGGCTATTCCTGAAGTCGCCGGCTCAACCCTGTTCGGCATGTTTGACGTGTTCGCTTCGGCCGGGCGTGACTGGGCGAGCCTGGTAGAGGGCAAGGAAGGCGAATCGATGCTCGATCCGCGGGTGGTGTCTCTGCGGGGGGCAGGTCCAATGGAGATCGCCAATGGTGTTCAAATCATGCCAGGCGAAGATGACGGGGGAATTCCTGATGTCGTGTGTGTGCCAGAGGTTGCGGTGGCGCCAGGTGCAAATCTGAACGCGTCTCATCAAACGGAGATTGCCTGGATACGCCGTTGTCACGAAGCTGGCGCAATTGTCGCCACGGCCTGTTCCGGTGCGATGTTGCTGGCTGAAACTGGCCTGTTGAACGGTGTTGAGGCGACCACGCACTGGGCCTATTGCGATGCCCTGGCGTGCTATCCAGGCGTGCGGGTGTTTCCGAAGCGGGCGTTGGTGGTTGGCGGTGAAGGCGGACGTCTGATCATGGCCGGGGGAGGTACTTCGTGGGAGGACCTGGCACTGTACCTGGTGGCGAGGCTGGTCAGTGTGGAAGAGGCGATGCACATCGCTAAACTGTTCCTGATCGACTGGCATGATGTCGGTCAATTGCCTTATGCGGCGCTGGCACGTAACCGCCAGGTGGACGATGCCACCATTGCACGTTGTCAGGTATGGATTGCAGAGCACTACGATCAACCGTCCCCTGTCGCAGCCATGATCAAGCTAAGTGAGTTGTCAGAACGCAGTTTCAGTCGCCGATTCAAGCAGGCAACGGGTATGGCGCCCATCCAGTATGTGCACACTCTGCGTCTTGAAGAGGCAAAGCAACTACTGGAAAGTGGCGATGAACCCGTGGAAGCGATCGCCCAGGATGTCGGATACGAAGACGCGGCCTTTTTCGGGCGGTTGTTTCGCCGTCAAGTCGGTGTGACACCGGCTCAGTACCGTAAACGCTTTCGAGGACTTCGTCGGGCGCTGGAGAAGACATAAGAACCCACAAAGACTGGTTTAAGTGATATACCATTTCCATGTTGATTAGTGACATTTACCGAGCGTGGCATTTTTGATGATATTTACAGCGGTTCCAATATTTAAGCAGTTGATCTTCAAACACAAACAATGCCTGTTTACAATTGAGCGGCAATAATGACCGATCCTGGCAATAGGAAATGGACAAGCTCGGATCCGGGGTCCGGTAACTTTTACCTGCTATTGCTGATCATTTTTTGCGTCGGTGTTTATTTCCGGCTGGACCAGTTCCTGCTGCAGGTTCTGCTCGATGACGAGTGGCACGCCGTACACCAACTACTGGCCAATACACCCGCTCAGATGTTCCTGACGATCGGGCACGCAGATTTCAGCATCCCGCTGGCCCTTTTGTACTGGCTGGAAAGATCAACAATTGGCCTGAGCGAGTTGGGCATGCGCTGGCCAATGATGCTCGCAGGGAT
>JAPHTE010000033.1 GCA_026196445.1 Lysobacterales bacterium | reverse complement strand
TCATGCCAACAGGAGAAACCTAGTGACAGCAGCAGTAAAAGGCCGTTCTACAATGGCGCTTTATTCTTCAGACCGTGACATCCATTGTCACCGGGTCCGCTTTGTGCTGGCGGAAAAAGGTATCAATGTTGATATTATCGACATCAGCAGTGACGAGTCCGCCGCCGCTGACCTGGCTGAACTGAATCCCTACAACGAGACGCCGACCCTGGTCGATCGCGACTTGTTATTGCATAACGCCGGGGTGATCAACGATTACCTGGACGAACGTTACCCGCACCCGCCGCTGATGCCGGTCGACCCGGTTTCCCGTGCCCGGCTGCGCCTGATCCATCACCGAGTATTGCGTGATTGGTATCCCCTGGCACAGGAGATTGAAAATGCTACGGGGAAAAAGACGGACAAACCGCGTCAGCATTTACAGGAAAGCATCGTTGCTGCCAATGACCTGTTCAAGCATTCAGAATTCATGCTGGGTGATGAGCTGAGCCTGGTGGATTGCACGTTGGCGCCCCTGTTCTGGCGTTTGCCGGTTTATGGTATTGACCTCGGTAAGCCGGGCTCATCGGTGCAGGCTTACATCCAGCGGCTGATTTCACGCAAATCTTTCAAGCGCAGCCTGACACGCGCCGAGCGCGAAATGGTATTAAATGCGACCTGAGAGTGACCAACGACATACGGGGTGGACAGATGACTGAATCTCCCCCGGGTATGACCAGCAACAGGCCGTACCTGTTACGCGCGCTTTACGAGTGGATCATGGACAACAGCATGACGCCACACGTACTGGTCAATGCCGAAATCGATGGTGTCGATGTGCCGGAAAACACTATCCAGAAAGGCAAAGTGGTGCTGAATATTGCCAGCAGTGCCACCGAGCAGATGCAGATGGGCAACAACGCCATCGAGTTCAAGGCCCGTTTCTCGGGCAAACCCTACCCGATTTACATCCCGATGGAGGCGGTCATCGCGATCTACGCCCGCGAGAACGGCCAGGGCATGATGTTTGCCCAGGACGAAGACCCCGAGCCGCCACCAGTCAATGACCCTGATGACCGGCCATCACGCTCGCACCTGAAAGTCGTCAAGTAATACGGTTTTTCGGGCGTCTTACGCTGTCATCGAACCGGGTTGAGCCGCTTTCCTTCAACCCTGTATCTTCTCGATCAGGCGCCCTTCTTCCAGCTCCAACGTGATGGTGAATCCGCGTGGAAAACCGAGGCTCGCTGTGCCGTGTCTGCGCACTGCGCCATTGGTCGCAAATTCGAAACCGTAATTAACCAGGATGCGAGCGTTTGCATCCGTGCGGCTCCAGGTGATAGAACCGAGGGAAACCGTGTCATCCAATAGCTGCAAGCCATGGTTGGAACAGACTTGTTTGGCAGCAACGCGGGCCTTGTGCCGGCCCTGCATCAATTGCCACCAGGCGACGACGGCGCCGGTGGCCAGCAGGAAGATGAACAGCTCGATCATGTCCTCTTCAGCAATACGTCAACCGCGCCGCTGCCGCCGTGGGATGGTTTCAAGGTGGTGAAGGCCAGCACGCCAGCGTGTTCACGTAGCGCCTGGTGAACCATGTGTTTGAGCACCGGTCCTGCTTTTGAACGCAGGCCTTTGCCGTGGATGATGCGGACGCATTGTAAGCGCCGGTCCTGGGCCTCGGCGATGAAGTCCTGCAACATGGTATGTGCCGCAACAGTGGTTTCGTGATGTAAATCCAGTTGGTCAGCCGGTGGAAAGCGGCCACGTTTGAGTTTTTGTAACAGCCTGGTCTGCACGCCGTTTCGGCGGTACGAGGCTGTCTCCCCGGAACCGGCTTGTTCTGCTTCGATCGCCGGGGATACGGAACCGGAATGTATGTCCCGGGGTTTGGTTGGCCATTGCGGCGAACGAGCAGTCTTGCGTGGAGTGCACGAATCCGATCTTGTCGGGGTCTTCAACGGCACGACGTCTTGCGTCTCCTGCCTGAACAGATTCTCATCCTCCATCCCTTGTGTTCGTTTTTTATCCACGACTTGTCCGTTGCGCGAGTTGTTCAGCACGCCGATTGCACCTGTCCAACCCCATCGTCCGGGATACTGGTGCAATATGTGGGCTTGAGACCGTACAATACCATCCGGAACCGGGTTGGTTCCCAATGCATACCTGCGGATGACGGGTATGATTTTCAATGAGCACCGGAATTGGGCCCTGATATCCTGCATGAAAATACTGATTAGCAACGACGACGGCATTGACGCCCCGGGTATTCAAACCCTGGCGGAACGTATGCGCAGCCTGGGTGAAGTGACGATCGTTGCCCCCGACAAGAATCGTAGTGGTGCGAGCAACTCATTGACATTGGATATGCCGATCCGGATCAAGGAAATCGAAGACGGGGTTTACCGTGTGGCGGGCACACCGACGGATTGTGTACACGTTGCGTTGACAGGCTTGCTGGAAGGTGACCCGGATATCGTGGTGTCAGGGATAAACCACGGCGCCAACCTGGGTGACGACGTTATTTACTCGGGAACCGTGGCTGCTGCGATGGAAGGGCGTTTTCTTGGCTTTCCGGCGGTGGCCCTGTCACTGGCGTTTGATGAGAACCCGCAACAACTGCATTTCGATACGGCCGGTGAGGCGGCTCTGCGCCTGGTGGGGCAGCTGCAACAGGATCCTTTGCCAGCGGACACCATCTTGAACGTCAACGTTCCGAACTGTAGCTGGGCGGAGATCAGGGGTTTTGAAGTGACCCGCCTGGGGCACCGGCACCGGGCGGAACCGGTGGAGAAGACCACCGACCCGCGTGGCCGTGAAATTTACTGGATCGGTCCGGCCGGTGCAGAACAGGATGCCGGGCCGGGTACGGATTTTGACGCGGTCAGGCGCAAATATATTTCGGTCACACCGATCCACGTGGACCTGACCCGGTACCAGGCTCTCGACCAGGTGGCCGGCTGGGTCACATCCATTAAAACCGGCAACGAAGGCTGAGCCCGCGATGATCCACAAGCACAAACTACGTGACGAGAATCGCGGCATTGGTATGACCTCGCAAGGCACACGTGACCGCCTGGTTCAGACCCTGCGCCGTGAGGGCATCAAGGACGAGCGGGTGTTAAAAGCGATCACCCAGGTGCCCCGTCACGAGTTTGTCGACGAAGCACTTTCCAGCCGGGCTTACGAAAATACCGCCCTGCCGATCGGACAGAGGCAGACCATATCGCAGCCATGGATCGTTGCCCGTATGACCGAAGCCGTCCTGGATGGCGGCAGTCCGCAGAAAATTCTCGAAGTGGGCACCGGTTCAGGTTACCAGGCGGCTATCCTGGCACACCTGGTGGAAAAGGTATTCACGGTGGAACGCATCGATGAATTGCTGAAACTGGCCAGGCGGCGTTTGCACGGCCTGCGACTGAACAATATCTATGTCCGGCACGCTGACGGCCACCTGGGCTGGCCGAGCCAGGCGCCGTTTGACGGCATCATGGTGACCGCGGCGGCGCAGTCCGTACCGCGGGAGTTGCTGGACCAGCTGGGTGTCGGTGGTCAATTGGTGGCGCCTGTTGAGAAAAATGGCTTGCAACGCCTGCTGGCGATCCGTCGTACCGATGAGGGTTTTGAGGAAACTGATCTCGGTGGCGTGGTTTTCGTGCCCATGCTCAGCGGATTAGCTTAACGGTATGTTCCAGCGCCTTTACGACCGCGTCATCGGCTGGTCTGCCCACCGCAGGGCGCCAGCGATACTATCGGTATTGAGCTTTACCGAATCCAGCTTTTTCCCGATCCCGCCGGATGTCATGCTGATACCCATGTGCCTGGCCAAACCGGTCAAGGGCTGGCATTACGCGGCGCTTTGTACCCTGTTCTCGGTGCTCGGCGGTGTGGCCGGTTACCTGATCGGCAGACTGGCCTTCGGTTGGATTGAACCGTGGTTGATGACATCCATGTACGCCGATGCGTTTACCGCTGCGGTCAACGCATTTGAAACCTGGGGCTTCTGGTATATCTTATTGGCCGGTTTCACACCGATCCCGTACAAGGTGTTTACCATCAGCGCGGGTGTGGTTGGGATGCCATTCCCCGCTTTTATCGCCGGTTCAACCGTGGGCCGGGGAGGGCGTTTTTTCCTGGTTGCCGCGTTGATACGGCTTGGCGGTGAGAACCTGGCGCAGCGTTTGCGCAAGTACGTCGACTGGATAGGCTGGGGCCTGATCATACTCGTGGTGCTGGTGATTGCTATCATGAAATTCAGTGGGGCAGACGCATGATCCTCTTTTACCCGGCAACGGTTGTTGAGCGCGGGCTGCGTGCGGCGGTATTTATGATCGCAGCTGTTTTTGCTCTGACCCTGTTCCCGGCCTGTGGCGGCCATCAACCCGCCCAGGTGGAAGAGCAGTCCACGCTGGTGAAAAAGCGCCGCTTGAACTTTGACGGCACCTACTCGGTCAGGACTGGCGATACGCTCTACGCTATCGCGTTCCACTACGGGATGGATCCGCAGGAACTTGCTGGTTGGAATGGTATCGCCCGCCCCTATGTCATTTACCCGGGCCAGAAGTTGCGAATGCTGGCGCCAAAGCCCGGCACAGTGACCCGCAAAGACCACTCGTCAGTCAAGGTAAGCGCGGTAAAACCACCGGCACAGGCGACAACCAGACCGGCCGTGACAGCAAAACCTGCGGCGGCGGCTGAGCGAGCTGAACCAATGGTAAAAACACAGGTCCCGGCAGTAAAACCAGAGCCAATACCGTTGGATGCAGACCCCGTCAATTGGCGCTGGCCCACGCAGGGACGGATTTTGCGTGGTTTCGTGGCCAACAACCCATCCCGCAACGGACTGGATATTACCGGCAGGGAAGGCCAGGCGGTCAATGCGACCGCAGCCGGCCAGGTTGTCTACAGCGGCAACGGGCTCATCGGTTATGGGGAACTGATCATCATCCGCCACAGTGAGAAAATGCTCAGCGCCTACGCACATAACAAGGTGAGACTGGTCAAGGAGCACGACCGGGTCACAGCGGGGCAGAAGATCGCCGAAATGGGCCGGAATACGAGCAACGAAACATTACTGCATTTTGAAATACGGGTTCGCGGCAAGCCGGTCAATCCGTTGAACTACCTTCCTGAACGATAGAATTGTCAGCCGCTCATACCATTGGGTGCCCAAACCGGAAAATCTTAACAATCACGTGGTGTTGTGACATTTACGCTGTATTATGATAATTTGGCTAAGTAACTCTGAATGATTAGCGTTTTCATCTAACAGTACGTTTTGAATGACAGGTAGAATTTAACGGGCTGTTTGGGACAGTTCCGCAGTGGGAAAAGATGGCAAAAGCAAATTCAATTGAAGGGCCTGTTGTGGACAAGAAATCAAAGTCCAAAAAGAAAAACCTCAAGTTTGAGCAGCGCGGTGATGCCAAGGCCAGGAAGCAAAAGCTGCATCATGGCGATGTCACACGAATTTACCTGAGCGAAATCGGGCGCGCCAAGCTGCTGACCGCGGACGAAGAAAAATCCCTGTCACGCGCGGCCATCGGTGGTTGCATGGCCAGCCGTCAACGTATGATCGAGTGCAATCTGCGCCTGGTAGTCAAGGTCGCCCGTGCTTACATCAACCGTGGCTTGCCGTTACTGGACCTGATCGAAGAGGGCAACCTGGGTTTGATCCGTGCGGTTGAGAAATTTGATCCCGAGAAAGGTTTCCGTTTTTCCACGTATGCAACCTGGTGGATCAGGCAGTCCGTGGAACGTGCCATCATGAACCAATGCCGCACAGTGCGCTTGCCTATCCACGTGATACGTGAACTGACGTCCTACCTGAAAACCACCCGGGAACTCGAACAAAAACTGGGCCGCCGGCCGGGCATTGAAGAAGTAGCGACCAGGCTGGATAAGCCCAGCGACGCGGTGCATACGCTGTTTGGCCTCAATGAGCCAACCACGTCCACCGAGAGTACGCAGGGTGACAACAGCAAGTCGATGCTCGACTCGATCGCCGATGAAAGTACCCACAACCCCGAAGACCAATACGCCGAGGAAGCGGCGGGCGAGTTGCTTGGCCAGTGGCTGGACCTGTTGCCCAGGCAACAGCGTATCGTCGTCGAACACCGTTTTGGCCTGCACGGCAAGGGTCGACGCACCCTGGAAGAAGTTGGGCAATTGCTAGGCGTGACGCGTGAAAGGGTACGGCAGGTCCAACTCGCGGCCTTGACCCGTCTGCGGGAGATCTCCCGCCGTGAAGGCGTGAAAGATATCCCGTTTAGCTAATGCGGGCTGAGGCCTGTCAACAGGTCTCGCTGATGGGCAGTAGCGCTGCGACCACTTCGCGGCCTTCAGCGGCCAGGACGTTAAAGGTTCTGCAAGCGGCGTCCGTCGACATCACTTCAAAACCTGTACCGTTTCGGTAAAAGTGCATTTGTATCTTGGGAGGTAAAAACACCTGGTGCTGACCGGTGCCGATCAGGACCACCTCGGGCTCAAGCTCAAAAATCACCTGCAGAGCAGCCTCGTCGATGTCATCGACGCTGCTGACAGGCCATTCCGGCACTATACGCCGTGTCGCGACGATGAATGGCGAGGTGTAATAATCGTCGTTGATGCGAATACCTTGCTCACCGGCGGAGCGGATGAAATGATGGTTGCCGGGTATTTCGAGGTTGAATTCCATGTCAATAGCTTGCTGTTTTTCACTTGCCGGGATCGATAACCGGTTTGTCCGGGTGGCGTTTATAAAAGCAGGCGGTCTGGCCGATCGTCTGGACCACTTCCGCACTACACAGGCTGGCGATATCCGCGGTTTACGACTTGCGCTGTTCGCGGTCCGCACGTAACTTGACCTTGATCAGCTCATGGTCAAAAAGTGCGCGTTCAATCTCGGCGACCACGGATTCGCTCAAGCCCTTGTCTGCGACCGTAACCAGTGGTCTGAGGTGATGGGCCCGTG
>JAPHTE010000504.1 GCA_026196445.1 Lysobacterales bacterium | reverse complement strand
TTTAAATTCCCGCGCCCGATGACCAACCGTCCGGGGCTTGAATTCAGTTTCAGCGGCCTGAAAACCCACACCCGTAACCTGTGGCTGAACAGCGAGCAGGACGAACAAACCCAGGCAGATATCGCGGCAGGGTTCCAACAAGCCGTGGTCGACACATTACTGATCAAGTGCCGGCGCGCCATGCAGCACACACGGGCGAAGCAACTGGTGATTGCAGGCGGAGTCGGCGCCAACCGGTCCTTGCGCCAGACCCTGCACCAGGCCGGCGAGAAATACGGCTGGAAGGTCTCCTACCCGCGGCTCAAGTTCTGCACCGACAACGGCGCGATGATTGCACTGGCCGGCTGCCTGCGTTTGCAGGCCGGTCAGCATACCGGTCTGGAGCTACAAGCCTTCGCCCGCTGGCCGCTGGATGAGTTGCCACCCTTGCAACGTTCGGGTTGAAAAGAGAACCCCTGTATGAAAAAAGATATCGTTTTTATTGAAGACCTGCGTATCCAAACGGTCATTGGCGTATACGATTGGGAACGCGAGATCACCCAGACGGTCAGCCTCGATTTACAAATGGCGTTTGACATCCGCCAGGCGGCAAAAAGCGATGAAATCACGGATACGCTTGATTACAAAGCGGTGGCAAAACGCCTGATCCAATTCGTCGAGGCCAGTGAGTTCCAGTTGGTCGAAGCACTGGCGGAGCACTGCGCACGCATCGTGCTGGATGAGTTTCCGGTCAGCTGGGTACAGCTCAAGCTGAGCAAGCCCGGTGCAGTACGTGGATCGAGCGCTGTCGGTGTCGTGATCGAACGTGGAGCGGCGCTCCAATGAATAAGGCCTGGCTGGGTCTCGGCTCCAACGTCAACGCCGAGGCCAATATCCGGGCCGGCATCACCGAGCTTGGCAAACAATTCGAAAACGTCAGTCTGTCGCCAGTCTATACAAGCAAAGCAGTGGGTTTTGAAGGCGACGACTTCATCAACCTGGTAGCACGCGTGGAAACCACCATGCAACCGGTCGAGTTACGCCAGTACTTGAGAGACCTGGAAGACCGATATGGCCGCAAACGCGATGTACCAAAATTTTCCGACCGCGTACTGGATATCGACATCCTGCTGTACGACGACCTGGTGGTGTTTTCGCCGCTGCTGGAGATTCCACGGGCGGAAATCCTGAAGTTCTCCCACGTGCTCAAACCCCTGGCCGACCTCGACCCCGGGCTTTTGCATCCATTGGAAATGCGCACGATGGCTGACATCTGGGGCGCGTCCGGCCTCGACGACAGTTACCTGCAACTATTGAATGATTTCAATTAGATATTGAGACTGCGGCCACCATCGACCGCCAGCACCTGGCCGGTGACGTAGGTCGCGTCCAGGCCCAGGTAAACCACGGCCGAGGCGATGTCTTCCGGCCTGCCGGCCTTACCCATTACCGTCTTTGCCAGGATTTTTTCCTGCTCTTCACCGGGCATGTCATTTTCCGGCCACAGGATCGCACCGGGCGCAACACCGTTAACCCGAACCTCGGGGCCGAGGTCCCTGGCCAGGGCCAGTGTCATCATCTGCAGACCTGCCTTGGCCATGCTGTACACCACGTGCCCGCGCATGGGCCGGACCGCGTGCACGTCGACGATGTTAACTACACTTCCGTTGGCGGCGGACAATTGCGACAACAGAGCCTGGGTCAGGAAATAAGGTCCGAACAGGTTACTACCCATCAGATCGTTCCATTGCTCCTGGCTGGTATCACCAACCTTCGTCGGGAAAAACCTCGATGCGTTATTGACCAGCAAGTCCAGTTTGTCCGTAAGCAAGCTGACTGCTGAGGCCAGGTGCTCAATCGATTCGATATCCCCGAGATCGGCTTGCAGAATACTGACGCTGTCCCGTCGGATACCGTTGAACTCCTCCTGCAGGCGCATGGCCTCTGTGCAGCTGCCGTGATAATGCAGGATGACGTTGCAACCACGCTGGTGCAGGCTACGGGCGATACAGGCACCTATGCGTCGTGCCGCGCCCGTGATTAGTGCAGTATGTGGGGCTGATCGCATTCTGGACTTTGCTGCTTCACTCACTGAAACTACCCGCCATGTGTTCTGAGAACTCTGTCAACATCCTGCCCGAACCACCCCGAGAGCTCAAGTGCGTAAGTAAAGAACTGTGCGGGCTGATTCGCCGGAAAATCACCAACGAAGGCCCGCTACCATTTTCCGGGTACATGGAAATGGCCCTGTATGAACCCGGACTGGGTTATTACAGTGCCGGCCTGCAGAAATTTGGCCCGGGTGGAGATTTCATCACCGCGCCACAACTCGGCGACATATTCGCTCGCTGCCTGGCCAACCAGATCGGCCAGATAGCCGTGAGTATTGGAAAATACGAAATTATTGAAGCCGGTTCCGGCACCGGCGTGCTGGCCGCCGACCTGCTGCTTGCGCTCGAAAAGCAACACCCGCCAGAGCGCTTCCGGATACTCGAACGCAGTGCACATTTACGACACCTTCAACGCGAAACCCTGGAACGCCTGGTCCCTCATTGGCTCGATCGCATTGAATGGTTGGATCAGCCACCGGAGACAGACTGGCAAGGCGTGTTCCTTGCCAACGAAGTACTGGACGCACTGACGGTTGAACGATTTCGCCTCACCGAAGATGGCA
>JAPHTE010000146.1 GCA_026196445.1 Lysobacterales bacterium | reverse complement strand
GCCCCAGTCGGTATTGGTTCGGTCCGAATGCCAAACGAACTCGTCCGGCGGGTGCGGCCCGAAACCCTTGATACGCCCGCCATACACCTCGAAGCTGCCCTCCGGTGCGCCGTTGTGGAAAATCTTACCGATACCCATGGTCTTGTAACCGTGCTCAGCGAAATATTCGCTCATGAACGTGATGTTCTCGGTTGCTGGGCCCGCCTGCTTGATTTCCTTGTCGCTCAGTTGTTCGTAGATACCAGTGGTCGAAGGACGCAGACCGGTCATCACGCTGGCCCTTGATGGGCCGCAGATGGCAGCGGTGGCGTGTGCATTCATGAACAGCGTGCCTTCAGATGCAAGCCTGTCCATGTTCGGCGTCTTGCTGTCGGGGTGGCCGCCCATGACACCAACCCAGTCGTTCAGGTCATCGACGATGATCATCAGGACGTTGGGTGGTTCCGCCGCGGGCGCAGGTTCGGCCGCTACCGGGGTTTCGGAATCGGCAGGACCACAAGAGTTGACGAGCAGTGAGACGCACAGCGTGCAAAGGGATTTGAGCATCTTGTCAGTGTGCATCATTCAGTTCTCCATTAGAAACGCGCGTCGAACACGGCCGATCACCGAGTTCGGCATAAAGATCGGGTCAATTGAGGCGGAAACGGCAGCAGTGCCATGATGCCCAGATGATAGCGTGCTCATCATTCCGGTTTCCCGCATTTGAGAAAGGTTTGGATTTAGCATACATTAAATTGCCACCGGTAGCAATAAGACGCTCAGGCGGGGTAAATCGAAATAAAAATGGCCGCCACAACGGTCGGGCGGGCATTTTTTTGCGTTTGTGTCGTACCCGGTTTCCACGTGGCCTTAAAGATATCCCACGCTCCAGGCAGTTCGGGTCGCGCATCGGGGCCTGGTCCGGAGGGCGAAGCCACAATGCCCCGGGTAGTGGCTGATCTTTCCGGGCGCAGATCGTCCACCGCGATGAACAGAAAATTCAGCGTGCCAGCCATGGCGTACAGGGATTGAGTCAGCAGTACAAGTAGGGTCGTGAGGGTATAAATGGTTTTTGACATTTCTTTCACGCGTTACCTTGGATACAAGCACTGATGGACCTTGGGCACACCAGTCCAGTGACACGCAAAAACAGTTGACTGGTGTTACGATAAGTCATGTTGCTACCGGTACCAACACAAGTGAAACATCGTCGCCTATAGATCGGAAACCGGTCTCTTGTAATAGAGAAACGGTAGCCAGGCGCCGACATAAATCCAGCCTTTATTTTCCAGGTCCTCTTTTACCTGCCAGGAAAAATTGAGGACTCTCTTGTGTTCCCACTGTTGATCTGACTCCTGCACCAACAAGAAAAGAGGACCAAATCCGACCAGGTGATTGCCCGCCTTTCCCTCGACCTTCAGCAGTGCCATCTCGTTGAAAGCATGTGCGCCGGTGATCCGGCGGGTCTTGTGTTCGTCGAACTCTGCAACGGGGGCAGTACCCGGGTTGAATTTTTGTTGCGCGGCCTGTCTGCTGATTCCAAGAACGTCACCGATTGATGCCCAGGAATGTTTGATTCTCTTCGCCTGGTACACGGCATCCCCTAACAGGAAGCCACATTCCTTGTGGGCGATGTCCGCCGCGTTGACCAAACGGAGGTAAGAGGTGCTGTCATCCTCGTGTTCATCACTGGAAAATGCAGAATTCAAAACTGCGTTGCTTATGGCGTTTCGCAGTTTCTCACGTTCATCAGCATTGAGCGTTCGTCGGTTACAGTCTTTGATTGTATTCATGGTATGTTGCCTTCTCATACGAAACATTTTATTGACATGTCAATTATTCATTGACAAGGCTATCCATGTCAAGTAAAAGTTGACAATACCTTGAGGTCAAACGAAAATTGCTTTCCCGCGTCCCAGTATATCGATGCACTCTGTGATCAGCGAACCGAGGCCAGGACTACCAGAACCCGTGGTTACGCCCTGGTCGTAATGGGACAGCGAAACAGAAAATAGCGGGTTGTCATTGCCGGCCCGGGAAACGGGTGTGTGATGGCTGATCTTTAACACTCCGGTCATTCGATCGGACGATTGTGGTAATTCGTGACGACAGGATATTTATGAAAAAAGCTGCATTTATTTGCCTGTGTTTACTTTTTTTGGTCCCCAAACTGACGTTTGCGGATTCTGCAACGGTGCTCGAGGAATTTGACGCCTACCTGGACAAGACCGCGGCCCAGCTCGGTGACAGTCCCTTTGCGGCGGTGGTCAGCAAGAACGGGGATATCATTTTCGAGCGTTACCATGACGGATACGGGGCACTGGGCAGACCCGTGGGACAGGATTCACGCTGGCAAATTTTTTCCATCACCAAGAGCTTCGTGTCGGCACTGGTGCTGAACCTGTGCGAGACGGGCGCGCTGACGCTCGACGACCGGGTCGGCCAGTACCTGCCAAGTTTCACTCAACACGGTGAAGGGCCCTTTGACAGGCGGGATGTAACCATCAGGCACCTGTTATCCCACACCTCGGGCGCGGCCTTTGAGGGCAGCAAGGTGCCAAACCCGTTGCCGCCGGGTCTCGACCGCATCGACATCATCACCCCGCCTGGGCAGGATTTTAAGTACTCCGGTCTCGGCATGATGATCCTCGAACGCGCGCTCGAGGCTGCCACCGGTGAGGACGTGGATACCTTGCTCGATGAGAGGGTCATCCGCCCTCTGGGGTTGGGATCGACCGGCTATGTTTACCCGGGCTCGGCCACTGACCGGGTCTTGCCGCTGAAGAAGGGTTTTTACCATTACGCCCAGGATGGCAAGCGAGCCGGTGCCGGCCTGTATACGACCGCGCGTGACCTTAACCGGTTTGGGCAGTTCTGGCTGGATCCGTCGTCCCTGTTCTCCCCGGAACTGCGGCAACAGGCCTGGACCCACCATGGCACGCGTGAATCTGACCAGGGACGCTACGGCCTGATGTGGTGGCTGTTTGAGGCTGACGGCGGGTTCGTGATGTCGGGCCGGGAGAACAAGATCAACGCCGTAGTGCCAGAAACCGGGGTCGTGGTCACGGTCATCCGCTACCCGCAAGCCAAGGCGGCTGAGGGATACAGCTATATCGCCGACAAGCGGGCAATGGTATTGTTTGGGAAGAGACTCTGATACACGGCAGACCAAGGAAAACGTCCGGATCGATGGCGTGGAATCAGCGACTGATCTTGTGCGCCTTGTCTGTATCATCCGGCGGTCCGGTTACCGGGTTTATTTACCGCTGGAAACCCTGGGCCCGGGTGATCCTTGTGTCAAAGCACCAGCGCTGTTGGGGAAAGCCCGTAGCACCGGCTTGCTTTGAGTGGGACGTCAGTCGACCTTGTCACCCCGATCCCTGCCGGTATCTTCGTCGTACAGATTGTTCTCGGTAATCTTGTCACTTTCCGATACGTGTTCGGCCGCACATTCCTCGCCATCGACGAACAGGACGGCTTCGCTGTCGTTGCAAAAGCTGTCCTTGAGAATGGAAACCGTTGAGTTTCTGTTGATGCGACAGTCCGTCTTGATCACGATTGGGCTGCCATAGCCGCCGGTCAACGCGACGGTGTGAATGTTCAGGCGGCTGAACTTGGACTTGTTCAAGGCCCCTTCTACACAATCCGCCTGTGTAAAACAGGGCAGGGTGAATAATAACAGCACCAGGCCGATTCGGGTCTTCATGTCATTTTCTCGATTCTGAATAGTGAGTTGGCCATTTTTACAGCCTCACGATTTTGCGGTTCTGGGCATCCCAGGCGGTCCGGCATTGCTCCCGGTAGGAGATATCAGCCATGGCCAGGACTATCGCCTCCTGGTACGCCATGTCGATATTGGAACTCGGCTTGCCGCCGTGGCGTATACAATCCAGCCAATTCTTCAGGTGCAGGGATACGACGTTCCATTCGATGCCGTCGATGTAGGTGGATGTAAGCCCACGTGACGCGTAGTACTGGACGGAAGCGCTGGTGACGGCATCCGTGGCGTCGGTGAGCTTGGCGCCCTTGGATATCTGCAGCATCGGGCGGGATGGGTCCACTAAACCCTTCTCGAGCAACCCCGCGTATCTCTCCGACTGGCGGTCCGGGGTCACGGTCAGGTTTTCGCCGACGGTCATGGAAGCATCGCGGCCATAAATGGTGCGCGGCCTGCGTTTCGCTGACGTCAGATTGGCGCTATAGGTGAGCGTGGTGCCGTAGTCAGCATATTCGAACGCGGTGTGCAGCACGTCCGGTATATCCCCGAATTCCGTGTAGAAGTACTGCCCGCCGGATGCTGTCACCTGGCTGGGTATGCCCAACTTGAGTAACTGGTTGACGGCGTCGAATTCGTGGGAAAACAACTGTCCGAACAACCCCGTATCGTAATCGAAATACCGAGCCCAGCTGTAGAAGCGCCGTATGCTGAATGGCACTTTCGGTGCCTTGCCCAGCCACTGGCCCCAGTCGATGGATTGCGCGTCGCCGGGCTTGGGCAGGCCGTCATCGGTCAAGTGCCTGATCCACGCGCCGTGGCGGAAATTCCGGTTGGTGGTGGTCTCGATCTGGGAGATTTTGCCCAGCAGGCCACGCTTGATGATTTCCCTGGCCTGTTGAAATACAGCGTTCTGTGGAATCTGGTGACCCATCTGGTAAACGACGCCACTATTCGTAACCGCGTCATACAGCGGCTGGATCTCGTCCTCGCGGTGAATGGGAGCCTTTTCACAGTAAACATGCTTGCCGGCCTTGGCTGCATCGATCGACATCTGTGCATGGTGGTGGTCTGGCGTGGCAATAATGACTGCATCGATTGCCGGGTCAGCCAGCATATCCTGGTAGTGCCGGTAACGTTTGACCGGGTTCTTCCTCGCGATGTCCCCACCGGTAAAGATGTCGTGTTGTGCGATGGCCAGGCCTTTCTCGGCATGCTGGTCAAAGACATCGCAGATTCCGGTGATGGCGACGTTGAAGTTGCCGTGCTCCATTTGGGATTTGAGCGCGTTGTTTCCATTGCTCGCTTGTTGAGCGAGTTTTTGCTCAAACGCCGCTCTCTCGTTAAAACCCAGCGCCTGCGCCAGCTGCGGGCCTCTTAAGCCCCAGCCGACCATACCGAGCCGGATTAAATCACCTTGTGTATTTGTGACCTTTCTGACGCTCGCGGCAAGGTCTTCCAGGCCGAGTTCACGGATGATTTGCTTGCGTGAATCATTTTGGGCGTCGTAATTGAACTTGCGGAATGTCTCGAAGCCCAGTGCGCCCAATACCGGTATACCGGCAAGGGCCTTAAGCATACTCCTCCTGCCGAGGCCCTCAGTATGGTCTGTTTTCTTGTCTTGTGTCATGACGTCACCTTCCTGGCAAACAGGCTATCCAGACCGTACATGCGGGCCGCAGGCGATACAGCGATCAGCGCCAGCATCGCTGCCTCGATCAGGTTCTTGTTCACGATGAGGTAATTGCCTTCCATTGGCGCGGAAGGCGTCAATCCCACCAACGGGGGGTAGAACAGGTAGTACAATCCGAGCAGGATGGCGCCAGCAATGGCGGCCGCTCGGGTAAACAGCCCAAGGATGAGCCCCAGGCCAATGGCGATCAGGCCCCAGGTGTTAAGTTGGTCCACCACGTTCAGCACCGCAGAACTGGAGGTGATCCAGTCAGCGACCCCGGCCAGGACCCATTGGGAACCATCCAGGAACCCATAGGATGACCATTCGGGTTTCAGGAATTTGAAAATGCCCTCGTAAAGCAGGTGCCAGCCGATCAAAAAGCGCAGCGTAACCAGCCATCCGTATTGCCATTTTGAGATGTTTGTTTGCGTGTTCATAATGCCATCATTTTTTTTATCGCTCCTGGCGTACAGGCGTGTGCGAGTGCTTGTAATTCTGCGTACGATATATCAAACTGCTACCGGTAGCATCATACCAAAATCACGCGTCTGGGTAAGTGGTAATATTTTACACGCAGGTGGCGCAGGAAAGTCTGCCAAGCCGACAGTTTGACGCGTTGAATAGTCAAAATGGAACATTTACGGGATCAAAGAAGCGAGATCAAATCATGAGTGCAAACAGAAGAGATTTCCTGAAATCAGTGACCGCCGGCGCCGCGGGTTTGGCTGTCGGTACTGCAGCAGTAAGCATGCCGGCCAGCAGTTACGGCCGGGTAATTGGCGCGAATGACCGTCTGGGTGTCGGAGTGATCGGCCTGGGGCGCAGGCTCAAGGCCTTTATTCCTGCAATTAGCGATGCCGAAAATAACGTCGATCTGCTCTATCTCTGCGATGTTATGAAAAGCCAGCGTGGAAGGGCTGCCAAGTTGTTTTCGGAGGCCATGAGCCACGACGCAATATTGGAAAATGACATCAGGAAGGTCATCGACGATCCGAAGGTCGATGTCATCTTCAATGCCACCCCGGACCACTGGCACGCCCCTGGGGCGATCATGGCGCTGAAGGGCGGCAAGCACGTGTATGTTGAAAAGCCGGCCACCCACAACATGCACGAGAATGAAATGATCGTAGCTGCCCAGAAGAAATACGGCAAAGTCGTGCAGATGGGCACCCAGCAGCGGTCCTCGGATCACACCATCGAGATCATCAAGGAAATCCACGGTGGCATTATCGGAACGCCGTACAAGGCGGTTGCCTTCTATACCAATGGCAGGGGCGAGGTCCCGCTGCAGAAGAAGGCTGCCGTGCCCGAAGGGCTTGATTGGGATCTGTTCCAGGGGCCGGCGCCGCGCCGCGAATACACCGAGGAGACCTGGGACTACAACTGGCACTGGTACGGATGGGATTACGGTACTGCAGAGTCAGGCAACAATGGAACACACGAGATGGATGTCGCACGCTGGGCGTTGCAGGTGGGCTACCCGCTTCGTGCAGACGTGTTGGCCGACAAGCGGCATTTCGTGGATGACGGCTGGGAAATGTACGACACCATGGAAGCGACCTACAAATTTGCCGGCAACAAGATCATCCAGTGGGATGGAAATAGCAGGAACGGCTATGACATGTTCGGATCGGGTCGCGGAACGCTGATCTTCGGAACTGAAGGCTGCGTATTCGTAAACCGTAACGAGTACAGGGTGTACAACCAGACGGGCAAACTGGTCAAGTCGTATGAATCGGCGTCCCAGGAGGCGGGCACCGCGCTTGGTGGCGGCGGGGACATGTCCACCCGTCATGTCGTGAATTTCTTCGACGCAGTGCGTGGCAAGGGCGCGTTGAACTCGCCGATCGACGAGGGTGCGGTCACCATGGCGTTGGTTCATTATTGCAATATCGCGTACCGGATCGGCAAAGGTTTCGATATCGATGACAAGACCGGCAGGATGTTCGACCGGGATGCCATGAAACTCTGGGGCCGTGATTATGAACCTGGATGGGAGTTAAAGGTTTAACCGGAGAGTCCGGTTGCTGATGCGGGCTGGTATCGGCCCGCACTGCTGCAAATATGCTGTCCAACGGAGAAACCGTCTTGAAAAAACCAGTTTTCTACCTGTTGCTCTGCAGCCTGGTGCTTGCTGCCTGCCAGCAAGAAGTCGAAGTGCCGGAGCAGGTGCAGGACAACGTCCAGCAACAACCCAACATCCTGTGGATCGTCAGCGAGGACAACAGCCCCTGGCTGGGCAGTTACGGTGACGAACTGGCGACCACGCCGAGGCTGGATGCATTGGCGTCACAGAGCATCCGCTATACCCGTGCCTACAGCAATGCGCCGGTTTGCGCTCCGTCACGCAATGCGTTGATCACCGGGGCTTACCCAATCGCCTACGGTACGGAGCATATGCGCTCGAGCTACAAGATTCCGGCAGGCGTAAGGTTTTATCCCGAATACCTGCGTGAAGCCGGCTACTACACCACCAACAATGCCAAGAAGGATTACAACACCGTCGACCGGCCCCAGGCCTGGGACGAGAGCAGCGGGGAGGCGCATTACCGCAACCGCGCCGAGGGCCAGCCGTTTTTCCATATTTTCAACTTCAGCACCACGCACGAGAGCAGGCTGCACCGGGGCAGCATTGCACAAAACCACGATCCCGCTGCCGTGGAACTCTATCCGTACCACCCCGACACGCCCGAGGCGCGTAACGACTACGCCGTTTATTACGATCGTCTGGAAGAACTGGATGGCCAGGTAGGGCAGGTACTGGATGAACTGGCCGCGGAAGGTCTCGCCGACAGCACCATCGTGTTCTATTACGCAGACCACGGTGGCGTGGTAGCCGGCACCAAGCGCTTCGTGACCGAGGACGGCCTTCACGTCCCATTGTTCATCAGGGTTCCGGAACAATTCCGGCACTTCGTAGGTTACGAACCGACAGAAACTGTTGATCGCCCGGTCAGTTTTGTTGACCTGCCAGCAACCTTGCTGCGCCTGGCCGGTATCGATAAACCGGAATACATGGTTGGTCAGTCCGTCCTGCATCAAAGCAATAAGCCCTACGTTTTTGCCTACGGCGGACGCATGGATGAACGCCGCAACCTGGTCAGGTCAGTTAGCGACGGGCAATACCGTTACACACGCAACTACCTGCCGCACCGTCCGTACGGAAGGCGGTTGGAGTACCTGTGGAATGCGCCGTTAATGCAGTCCTGGGCGCATGAATACGAAGCTGGAAATTTGAACGAGGTCCAATCCGCCTTTTTCGAGCCGCGTGCGGCCGAGGAACTATACGACGTGGTTAACGATCCGCACCAGACCGTTAACCTGGTCGGGCAACCAGAACTCGCGGGCAAGCTCGGGGAATTGTCCGGCGCATTGACCGGCTGGCAGGTGGAGCAGCGCGATGCCGGGCTGGTGCCGGAACCGATGTTGCTGGAGCTCGATCGGCAGGGTGTGATCCGTGATTACGTCACCAGCGCGGCTTATCCCGTTGCTGAGATCGTGCAGTTGGCACAGCTGGCCGGCGAGCGTGATGCTGGCAACCTGGCGGAATTCGTTGAACAATTGCAGTCCGGGCATCCGGTCAAGACCTACTGGGCCGCCACTGGCCTGCTGTTGCTGGGGAACGCTGCACAGTCGGCCTTGCCGGTCATTGAGAACACCCTGGACAAAGTTGAGCCATGGACCGGTATCGTGTTGGCGGAACTGATGATCGGCCTGGAAACAAAGGAGCCTGCAACCCGCTACCTCGGAGAGGTGCTTGGCAGCGAAAACCTGATGGTGCGCCTGCAGGCCATGGAGACCATCGTTGATACAAGACTGCTCGACCCATCCCTTAAACAGGCGATAGCGGCGCTGATCCCTGAAGACCCCCGGGATCGTCCCTACGACGGCCGCATGGCCCGTTACGTTATGAAACTATATGCAGCTGCTGACGCGGCAGGAGAAGGTAATGAGTAGTTTCAGGTTTTTGGCATTGGCGCTATGTACACTGGTCATACCGCAATTAGCCATGGCGGGAAACAGTCCACCCAATATTCTCTTGATCATCACCGACCAGCACACCGGCTCTGTCATGAGCCAGCGCGGTTACCCCTACGTGGAGACGCCCGGTATCGACAAAATTGCTGAGTCTGGGGTCACCTTTACCCGCGCGTACACCACTTACCCGGTATGTACAGCCTACCGCCAATCCATGATGACGGGCATGATGTCGAGTAAGCTCGAGGACCCCACGCAGTTTCCATCCATTGGCAAAACCATGGCCGAAGCCGGTTACGAGACGGTGTACCACGGCAAGTGGCACGTGGGTAATACCAAGATCAAGCAGGTTGCCGACTGGCACGGCTTCGAGACCTATGATGGGCGCCAGAACGACACGACGACCCGCGAACGGGTGGTCGACTTTATAAAGCAGAAACACGACAAGCCATTCTTCCTGGTCACCTCGTTCATGAACCCGCACGACACCTGTGAACTGGCCAGGTTGATGTCAGGAATCGATGATGACTGGAAGGATGAACCGGTCGAATGGGACGTGCCCGTGGAGAAGACCCCGCCGTTGCCGGCTAACTTTGCCATACCAGAAAACGAAGCGGAGGGCTTTTCCGTCAGGAGAGGCTCGGAACCGGGTTCGAACATGTTCCCTAAGCACCCGACCAAGTATTGGACCGAGAAACAGTGGCGGCAGTACATGTACGGCTACGACCGCCTGCTGGAAATGGTGGATGCGCACATCAAGCTGATCATGGATGAGATCGAAGGTCAGGGTCTGCTTGAAGACACCGTGATCATCTATACCTCCGATCACGGCGACGGGCACGCCTCGCATCACTGGAACCAGAAGATGACCTTCTACGAGGAAGCGATCAATGTGCCATTCATTATTTCGTGGAAAGGCAAGACCAGGGCAGGCGTGATTGACGAGGAAACGCTATCCAGTACAGGCCTGGATATCTTCCCGACCATCCTGAAATTTGCCGGTGTACCGATACCCGAATCCCTGAATGGCGTTGATATGGCGCCGCGAGTGCTGAAGGACGCGGGGGATGAGACCTTGCCTGACAGGGAATACGTCGTTTCGGAGATCAACCAACTCGGCGGCGATTTCAAGGGCCGGATGGTCGCCAGCAAGAATTTCAAATACATCCTGTTCAATGGCGGTGCAAACCGCGAGCAGTTGTTCGACCTCGTCAAGGACCCCGGCGAACTACACCCTGTGACCTACGACCCGGTTTACCGTGATCAGTTGCTGGCTCATCGAAACATGCTATTGGAATGGGATAAGCGGATAAACGATGCGGATTTCAGCCCGGCGGGAAAATTCCCGGAAATACCTGAGTAAAAACAGGGAGTGGGCTGCGGCGGGATTTAGTCCCACGATTGGAAAGGAGTCAGGTTCATTTTCCTGGCTCGGACCACGAGCGGAAATATGAACCTAACCCCTTTTGCTACCCCAAAACCGACACTGGAGTGGGGGTTTGGTCCTGGGACCGTGAGCGACAGGGAGGTCGCGACCGAGCCCCCAGGGATGGGTCCACGGCGCGTCCCGGGACTAAATCCCACTCCAGCGACAAGGGTTAGGCTGCGAAATCTCAGCTAGCGGTCAGGACCTTCGACAAATCAGCCACGAATACATGCCGCGTCCCGTCCAGCACGCCGTTGATGGCGACACGGGTGTAACCGCTCTTGTCCCAGGCCGGGTGCAGGTCGACCCGCATCTCCTTGGCCGAGTTCATATCGTCGTCGAAGAACCGCGTCACGGCATCAATGCGTAGCAGCGTTTGCCGTTCGTTTTTCTCCAGGTCGACAAAATGCAATGGCACCGTGCCGTCACCGAAGGCATCGGCCTCACGCGGGTAGACATCGGCGATCATGTAACGCCCATCCGGATGGATGGACGGGTGGCCATGGTTGGCGGGCACGGTGGTGAATGTGCGGTAGTCACTGCCGTCATATTTCGCCTGAACGTACTTCCAGCCGTCGCCATCGATATCGAGGTTCATGATCACGTGCTCGCCATCCGGGTGCCAGTTGGGGTGGTTGCCGCCCTTGTCGGCCCATTCCGTGGCCGGTATGGCGACGCGGATGTCATC
>JAPHTE010000270.1 GCA_026196445.1 Lysobacterales bacterium | reverse complement strand
CCGTTGCCGGTATCCGTACGTGACAACGAAGTGCGCCAATGCCAGCCAGATACGTGATACACGTCGACCAGGTAGCCCTTCAGCGTTACGATGCTGCCCGGCCGCAGCTCCTTGAGACGTCTTTCGATGGATTTCCTGGCCGGAATCATGTGCATATTGCTGCTATGGGTCGTGATCTGTTCGTTGCTCAGGGGCGCGGGATACTCGTAACGGGTGAAATACCAGCGGTTGCTTTGGCTGACGTCGATTCGTTCCAGCACCGCCTCGTCCGACATCACGCCCCAGCCCAGTGCGAGGTCCAGCGGTGAAAGGTCGGATTCCCGGCGCAGATAGTAGCGTTCCCTGCCCAGAACCCGGGCCCTTATCTCAAACCGCGCCCGGCGTGTCAGTTCATAGTCATCCACGAAAAACGAGGTAGCCCGTATATCCGTTTGCAACGGCTTTTCGCTGACCAGCACACCGGGTGGATATACGATCGGCCGGTCACCCCGGTGCTCAAAATACCCGTAAGCCAGGATCGCTGCGCAGATGATGAACAGCAGTCCCTTCATGAACGACTGGCTGCAGTTTGTTTCACGTGCTGCCCCTTGTTTGGACCTTGTCCCAAGTTTACCCCACCTGGCCGATTGACTCGTGTCCGGATTGTGCCAGCTGCCGTATAATGCCCCATTTTCAGGCTGGCACCCCGACAGAACCACTCAATGCTACAACTGAAACACATCGAACTGCGACGGGGCGACAAGCTACTGTTCACCGACGCCAGCCTGCAGGCCCACCCCGGGCAACGCGTGGGTGTTATCGGCATCAACGGCAGCGGTAAAACTTCGTTGTTTTCACTGATCCGCGGCCAACTGGAACACGATGCGGGGGAATTGCTGCTCAACCCGAAGGACGTCATCGCCCACGTGGCCCAGGAAAGCCCAAGCTCCGGGCAGTCGGCGCTGGATTTTGTCATGGATGGCGACCAGGGCCTGCGTGAACTGCAGTCGCGCATCGCCAAACTTGAAGCGGGTGACAGCCACGATGAACGCCTGCACGCCCTGTACGAGCAGATGGACAACATCGACGGCTATACCGGCGAGACCAGGGCCGCCCGCTTGTTGCACGGGCTGGGGTTTGCCGCCGAAGCCATGCGGAAACCGGTCAACGAGTTCTCCGGAGGCTGGCGTATGCGTCTGAACCTGGCGCAGGCGCTGATGTGCCGTTCCGACATCCTGCTGCTGGATGAACCCACCAATCACCTGGACCTGCCGGCCATCTTCTGGCTGGAGCGCTGGCTGCGCTCGTACCAGGGCATCCTGTTGTTGATATCACATGACCGGGACTTCCTGGACGGGCTGTGCACCCACATCGCCCATATCGAACACGAGGAACTCAAGACCTACACCGGCGACTACAGCCAGTTCGAAGCCGTGCGCGCAGAGCAACTGGCTTTGCAACAGGCCATGTATACCCGCCAACAAAAAGAAATCCGTCACATGCAGGGATTCGTGGACCGTTTTCGCTACAAAGCCAGCAAGGCGAAACAGGCGCAGAGCCGTCTGAAAATGCTCGAGCGCATGGTCAGGATCGCGCCCGCGCACGTCGACTCGCAATTCCACTTCCAGTTTCAGGAGCCGGAGCGACAGCCGCAGCAGCTACTGCAACTGGAAGACGCGGTGTTGGGCTACGGCTCACACCATGTGGTCAGCGACCTGCGCTTCCACATCGGCGCCGGCGACCGTATCGGTTTACTCGGTGCCAACGGCGCCGGTAAATCGACGCTGGTCAAGGCCCTGGTCGACGGCAGCACCCTTTTAAGCGGGGAACGCACCGTCAACAACTACACCCAGAGCGGTTATTTCGCCCAACAGCAACTCGAATTGCTGCGCATGGACTGCAGCCCGCTGTGGCACGTGCAGCAACAGGCGCCGGAGATGCGTGAGCTCGACCTGCGCAACCACCTCGGTAAGTTCGGGTTCCGGGGCGACCGCGTGACGGAACCCGTGGCGCCCTTTTCCGGTGGTGAGAAAGCACGCCTGGTACTGGCCCTGCTGGTGCTGCAAAAACCCAACCTTTTGCTGCTGGACGAACCCACCAACCACCTGGACCTGGAGATGCGCCACGCACTCAGCGTCGCGCTTGCAGAGTATAACGGCGCACTGTTGGTCATTTCACATGACCGGCACCTGTTGCGCAGTGTCTGTGATGAACTTTATATCGTGCACGCCGGGCGCGTCCGTGAATTCAAGGAGTCACTGGACGATTACCCGGCCTGGCTGAAGGCGCAGGATGCATCGACAGGAATGGATTCTGATGACACCGCGGCGCCAAAACCGTCCGCAAACAGCCGCAAGCAGGCCCGCCAGGCGGAAGCGCTGAAGCGCCGGCAACTCAAGCCTTTCACCGACAAGTTGCGCAAGGTCGAAAATAAGATGTCTGCGCGCCGCAAAGAACTCGATGCCGTAGAAGAAACCCTGCACGACGAGACCCTTTATACCGACGCATCACGCAAACAGGAAATGATGCGCCTGACCCAAGAGCAGGCAGAGTTGAAAGAGACGCTGGCGGCCCTGGAGTGGGACTGGCTGGAAGCCAGCGAGGATCTTGAAAAGGCAGAACAGGATCTCTGACAGAAATCGTACCCAACCACGCTTAAGCACCGGGTCATAAGCCGGATTTATACGACCTCATTTCAAATCGACAGGTAAACCGCACTACCCGGCATCGGACCCAACACTATCCGGAAACTTTTGCCGGGCAATGATCCGCTCATGGAGGATTGCCACGTACAGCAGGAAAACGTAGTACATATTCAACTCACGGAATTCGGATATGTTTTTATGCAGAATTCCGGGGTTTCCACCTATCATGGAATGGCCGGCATCATCGAGGTAGTGCGCCAGGAACCCCAGCAGCAGGATCAGCACGACAGTCGCAATCATCCACCTGGACGGCACCAGTAAACGAATGGTCCGGTTACGAACAGAGGAAAGCAGCAAGGGCGCAAGTACAAACCCGGACAACAAACCAATGTTTGCCGCGAGCTTCACGTAGCTGACATTCTGAACACCGCTGGCGTTTATCTTGTTGTGCCAGTTCCGGTCCCACGTTTCCTGTGCCAGTGAACCATGCTCACCGGTGAAGTACTCGACAAAGTGCGCGCCGTAGTCGATTTCCTCGAGAAACGTAAACACGCTGACAAAAATGAGCAGCAGGGCCACAAGCTTGACCAGCCTCTCGCGGGCAACCAGAAAACAGCGGATTGAATAAAGGACGACACACAACAGGAAGAAGTTCTGCAGCAATTCCAGGGCGCCAAATTCCCGCGCGGAAAAAAGTGGCATGCTATCCATGCGGGGGGCCACGATATTCTGCAGCCAGGCATTGCCGGAGAAATACATGCCCATCAGCAGCAGACTCAGCACGCCAGGCAGAACCACGTGTGAGTCAAACCGGTGGCCGCGGGCCCATTTGGCAAAAATTGATGACTTCATGGGCTATTTTCCTGTGATTAAATTCCAACCCCGATAGTCGGCAAACGAAGTGTAGATCACTTCCGGAACAGGTTCGGAAAAACGGGGGTCACATTGAATCTTAGTCGCCATTCCGGGCCAAATGCGTCAGGACTCACTATGTAATTCTGGATTTCCAGGGCCAGGCTCAAGGGCATATTTCCGATCCGGGTGACCTTTGAAACACCACCACCGATCGGCAACAACAGCTTGTTACCGCCGGCTGCTTCCCAATCATAGGTGATCGTCGGGTTTGAAAAAACCTGCCAGCCATTTCCCAGGCTGTAGGTAAAAAAGATTTTTGCCGATGTCAGTTGAGTATCAATCCCCGCCGGGTTTTTACCAGCGACGTCAACCATGTGTGTCAGCCAGGTTCCAATGACCCCCCATTCAGTGACTTTTCCAAAGGCGATTTCCGGTCCCAGCAGGTATTGCCCCCTCGCGGCTGAAGTATCCTTGGCGGTGGCCTGGACACCGGCGACCCCATACATA
Source organism: Lysobacterales bacterium (assembly GCA_026196445.1). GTDB lineage: Bacteria > Pseudomonadota > Gammaproteobacteria > Xanthomonadales > SZUA-36 > SZUA-36. The sequence continues at coordinate 2,513 of JAPHTE010000270.1, read as the reverse complement.
CTGATCCAACCATGATCGCTGACACCGCCAAAGGCAAAATCGTAGCTGAGATCACCCATGAACGGGTGTCCGGTTTCGAATGCACCGTCCGTGGACAGGGTATCTGCCTTTTGCCGGACAAGAAAATCATAGTACTCCCTGTCAGCTACGTACTTGGGTTCATTCGCCATCATTGGAACCGTTGCGCGCATAAGGATATTCCTGCCATTGGCAAGCGGTATACCAACCGAAGGCCGAAACAGGTATGTTTCACTGGTCTGATCACTTGCCCCCGGCAAATCACCCTTGTAAGTACCGTATTCAAGGTCGACCCCAATGTAGCTGATCGCACTTACCGGGTTTATCATATCCTCACCGATTTGATCCAGAGACTTATCGGCACGGGCCGCTTCTGGAGCCACTTCATCAGCTGACGCTGTGTAGCCAGTGAAAGCAAAGGCGCAAATAACGGTTAAAGCGATTAAGAATCTACCCATAAATGATTTCTCCCCCAAGGAGTAATTTGTAACATACAGATGCCAGTTTACCGTGTTTTTATCAGGAATATCTGCACCGCTTAGCTGCTACCAGGTATGCAATAGGGAGTAAAATACCCGTATGGATTCCGCTGCTCCCCTGCATATTCTGCTGACCAACGATGACGGACACGCCGCACCTGGTATCCGCACCTTGCAGCGCGTCCTGAGGGAAGCCGGTTACAACATCTCCACGGTGGCACCCAGTGACGAGCGCAGCGCTACGGGAATGGGCGTGACCAGCCGCAGGAACCTGTCCCTGCAGCAGACCGAGGAAACGAGCTGGCACCTCGACGGTCAACCAGCTGACACGGTGCTGGTTGCCTTGCGCCACATATTGCACAACGACCCTCCGGACCTGGTGATCTCGGGTATCAACTTCGGCCCAAACCTTGGAACGGACCTGCATATCTCAGGCACCTTTGGCGCTGCCGCGATCGCTGCCATCCTGGGTGTGCCGTCGATCGCTGTATCCGCCGGCTTGATACCGGCAGAAGCCAACCACGCACCGCGCCGTTTCCCCAGCACGCACGATGTGCTCGAGCCTGCGGCGGTGTTTACCCGCTCGGTCGTGGAATCCCTGCTCGAATCGAAAGAACCCGGCGGCCGCCTGCTGCCGATGAGTGTTCTTCTCAACATCAACTACCCTGCCCTGCCACGGGACAAGATCAGGGGTGTATTGCACCCCGAAATTTCAGGCGGGCACATCGTCGAACTGGTATACCGCCACTGCACGGAAACCGGTCAACTGGTGCCCGGCTACAAATTGGGTGTCAACCCTGACCAACCGCGTGATTCGGACGGCGACGTGCGTGCCCACCTGGAAGGCTATATAACGGTTTCGGCAGTCAAGCCCAGTTGGAACCCGCCAGCAGAAGAGGCGCAGGAACTGCACCAGCGGCTGAAAGGACTGAACATCAATGCGTAACTTATTTGGCTGGGCCGAGATGGTCGTTATCCGGGACCGTGAGCGACAGGGAGTCGCGATCGAGCCTACAGGGATGTATATACGGCGTGTCCCGGGAATGACTATCCGGCCCAGCGCCAACTCACAGCATTTTTATGGCAAAATACGCGCTGCTTCAGATCACTGTATTTGACTAGGGCCTGTTCACACTAAATGACCAATTACCTGCGGGCGGGGCTGCTGGTTTCGCCCTTTTTCCTGTTGCTGTTCCAAGTACCACCGGTGTGGGCGGATGATGCCCCCGGTGAAGACCTGTACGAAAGCGATATCCAGGAGCAGGTGCACGTCACGGCGACCCGCAGCAGCAAGCGGGACATCGATATAGCGGCCGCGGTTACCGCCATCGACGAAGAGGCCATTCGTGAAAGCGCCCCCGACGTGATTGCGGAAATGTTGCGTGGCGCGCCCGGCGCATTTTTTCAGCAAACGACACCTGGCCAGGGTATCCCGATTATCCGTGGCCTGAAAGGCTCACAGGTGCTGCACATGGTCGATGGCATCCGCCTGAACAATGCGCTTTTCCGCAACGCGCCCAACCAGTACCTCGGCCTGGTGGATTCTTTCGCCACGCGGCGCATGGAAGTGGTGCGTGGCTCCCAGGGTTCCCTGTACGGCGCCGACGCGATGGGTGGTGTGTTGAATATTCTGACCTATGAGCCCGGCTACACTGACCTGGATTGGCAACAGGAGAGCAGTTTTTACGGCAGCTACGACAGCGTGGATGACGGTCTCGTATTCAATGTACGCACCAGCGGTGGCAAGCAGGGCTTTGGTTTTAGTGGTGGCGCCAGTTACCAGGACCACGCTTCACGCCAGTCCGGCAGCGGGGAGTCACTGAAGCCTTCCGCTTATGAATCCAGGGCTGCTGACCTGAAATTCATGGCGGATGTCGGCGCACGCTCAAGCCTGATGCTGTCGGCACAGGCCATGGAACAGCCGTCCACACCTCGTTACGACGAACTGGTGCCGGGCTTTGGGCAGACAGAACCTTCTGCTGAACTATACCTGTTCGAACCCAACCGCCGCAGTCT
>JAPHTE010000294.1 GCA_026196445.1 Lysobacterales bacterium | reverse complement strand
GGCCCGAGCTGTCGGTCTGGGTGGTGACCGGTGACGGCGATGCGCTGGCCATTGGCGGCAATCATTTCATCCACACGATACGGCGAAACGTGGATATGAACATCATCCTGCTGAACAACCGCATCTATGGCCTGACCAAGGGCCAGTCTTCACCGACGACACAGATTGGCGGAACCACCAGGACCACCCCGGCCGGTTCCATAGACCGCCCGGTGGAGCCCATAGCACTGGCGCTTTCGATGGGCGCGACCTTTGCCGCGCGAGCGGTGGATATCGACCAGCAGAACCTGCGTGACATCCTGGTGCGGGCGGCGCAACACAAGGGCACCTCGCTGGTAGAGGTTTACCAGAATTGCCACGTGTTCAACGACGGGGCGTTTGCAGCGGTCACCGACAAGAAGACGCGCGATGACAACCGCGTGATGCTGGAACACGGCAAACCGCTGGTATTTGGCAAGGACAGGGACAAGGGCATCCGTTTGAATGGCCTGGAACCCGAGGTGGTTTCATTGACCGACGGGCAATATTCCGAGCAGGACCTGTTGGTGCACGATGAAAAATCCAACCAGACGGTACTGGGCTATTTCCTGTCACGCATGCAATACCCGGATTTCCCTGTGCCCATGGGGGTATTCCGGGCTGCTGAAGAGAGCTGTTACGGCGAGATTATCCGCAGTAACGACGAAATTGTCAGGGGTAAAAAAGGTCCAGCCGACTGGGAGGAGTTGATCCACAGTGATGGATCATGGGTGGTCGAATAACGTTATAACCACCACAGCTGGAAATATGGACCTGACCCCCTTATTCGGTCACGAATATGTCCGGCTTTTCGTGCGCCCGGTTTCATATTTCCGGATGAATTCTGCCAGCCAGCGACTAGAATTGTCATATGGCAAGCAAAACCAACAAGCTTTTTCCCACCTGCAGCCACTGGGGTAACTACCTGGTGGAGACCGATGGTGCGGCAATCACTGCCATCCACCCGGTTTCTGAAGATCCGAACCCCAGCCCGATCGGCCAGTCATTGCTCGATTCACTGGATAAAAATGTGCGTATCCCACAGCCGATGGTTCGTGCCGGCTACCTCGAAAGAGAGTGGAACAGCGACTCCAGCCAACGTGGTATCGAGCCGTTCGTACCGGTTAGCTGGAGAAATGCCACGGAACTGGCGGCACGTGCACTTCAACGGACCAAGGATAAATTCGGCAACGAAGCGATCTACGGTGGTTCCTACGGTTGGGGCAGCGCGGGCCGTTTCCACCACTCGCAAAGCCAGTTACACCGTTTCCTGAACCTCTTTGGCGGATATACCTACTCGGTTGCCTCTTACTCAACAGCCGCAGCGCAGGCGATCATGCCACATGTCGTGGGAATTTCATTCCTGCAGCTCGTGTTCCAGGCACCGACTTCGGAAGACATCGTCAAACACACCAAGACCATGTTGTTGTTTGGTGGTGCCGCGATGAAAAACACCCAGGTCAACGCTGGCGGTCTCGGCGCGCACACGGCCAGGAAACAGTTACGGGCCATGGCTGATTCCGGTGTGCGCATGGTCTGTGTCAGCCCGGTCAGGGACGATGTCGGAACCGATCATAACGGTACATTCATCGACCCGGAATGGTGGCCGTGCCGGCCCAATTCCGATGTGGCGATCATGCTGGGTCTGGCGCATACGCTGGTGGCCGAGGACCTGTACGACAAGGATTTTCTTGCCCGTTACACGGTCGGTTTCGAGCGGTTTTTGCCATACTTGATGGGTGAAACCGACGGCCGGCCGAAAGATGCCGAGTGGGCGGAAAACCTGTCTGACATCCCCGCCGTAGACATCCGCCAGATGGCGCGTGATCTGGCATCCCGCCGCAGCGTGCTGGGTATCAGCTGGTCATTACAACGCCAGCGCTTTGGTGAGCAACCCTATTGGATGATCACGACACTGGGCGCAATGTTGGGTGACATTGGAAAACCCGGCGGTGGTGTGGCCTACGGTTATGGCTGTATCCACAACATGGGTTTCCTGGGCCGCAAGCTGCCGCCGTTCAAGCTTGGCAAGCTGCCACAGGGAAAAAATCCGGTCGCCACCCATATACCGGTGGCGCGGATCAGCGATATGTTGCTGAACCCCGGCGAGACCATCGACTTCAACGGTAAGCGCGTCACTTATCCGGATATCCACCTGGTCTACTGGGCAGGCGGCAACCCCTTCCACCACCACCAGGACCTGAACCGTTTGCGCAAGGCCTGGCAGAAGCCCGGCACCATTATCGTCAACGAGCAGGTCTGGAATACCACGGCCCGTATGGCCGATATCGTATTCCCGATAACCACCGCGCTGGAACGCAACGACATTGGCGGCAGCAGTTACGATCACTGGTTTTCGCCTATGAAAAAGGCAGTTGAGCCGTTCGCGCGTTCACGCAGCGATTTTGAAAGCCTGGCCGGCATCGCGCGTGAACTGGGGTTCGAAGAACAGTTCACGGAAAACCGCGGCGAGATGCAGTGGGTGAAACACCTGTACGAAACCACCCGATCGAACGCAGAAAAACGGGATATCTCGATGCCATCGTTCGATGAGTTCTGGGCTGGCGGTCAATTCACCATCGAACCCAAAGTACCCGATACCCGCTTCCCGCTGGAAAAATTCCGTGACGATCCGGAGAAATACCCGCTCAAGACTCCTTCCGGCAAGATCGAGATATTCTCCGACACCATCGAGGGCTTCGATTATGACGATTGTGGCGGGCACCCAATGTGGTTCGAAAAGGACGAGTTTATCGGCAGCCGACGCAGCGAGACCTACGCGCTGCACCTGGTGTCAAACCAACCCAAAACCCGCCTGCACAGCCAGATGGATCATGGCGTGACCAGCCGTGAGGCCAAGATCAAAGGCCGCGAGGTAGTGCGCATAAACCCGGCCGATGCC
>JAPHTE010000492.1 GCA_026196445.1 Lysobacterales bacterium | reverse complement strand
GCCCAGTCGCATCTGCCCTGCGCCATCATCCGGGATGCTGGTGCAATATGCGGGTTAACGCGGCCGGCCTCACAGGGCGTCCTGCCCTGGTCGGCCTGCATTGGACATCCCGTCCAATGCACCCCTAACGACTCTCAGGACTCGGTGCGGTGCCTTAATGTCGCCCACACCGCCAAACCACCCGGCGATTATTGAAGGGGCTGTAGGAGCAGCCGGCGCAGCCGGTCGCGATTCTTGGTCCATGGGATTGCGGAAATAGCCCACGTAGCTGTGCCGGGGTGTTGCTTACCGGGACCGTGAGCGACAGGAGTCGCGACCGAGCCCCCAGGGATGGGTTTACGGCGTGTCCCGGGAAGGAACATCCCGGCACGGCCAGAAAAGCACTTGCTGTTTGAAGTTGCGGCGAAAGGCTACTCCTGTTGCGAGTGCCCTATAATTCCGTATACACCAACCCCATCTGGATTAAATGCCTGAACAAAACACCAGCGAACGGCCCAAGGCCAGTTCACTCAAACCACTGAAATCCCTGGTACCGTTTATCCTGGCCTACCGCGGGGTGCTGGTCGCGGCGCTGGCTGCCCTGTTGATTGCTTCCGCGGCCCTGCTCGCGCTGCCGGTAGCCCTGCGGTTCCTGATCGACAATGGCTTTGCCAGCAATGACGTTGAGACCATCAACCGCTATTTTGGCTGGTTCTTTGCCGCCGCCGCTGTATTTGGCGGTTTTGCTGCACTGCGTTATTACCTGGTGACCTGGCTGGGTGAACGGGTGGTGGCGGATATCCGCACGGCGGTCTACGAGCGCGTCGTGTACATGGACCCGACGTTCTTTGAAACCACCCGCACCGGTGAAGTGTTGTCGCGATTAACGGCGGATACAACACTGGTGCAAAGCGTTGCCGGCGTTACGCTGTCGATCGCGCTGCGCACCTCTGTATCGCTCGTGGGTGGTCTCGTCATGCTGACGCTGACCAGCGCACAGTTGACCTTTTATATCCTGCTGGGGTTCCCGGTCGCGATCGTGCCGATGATCATCATCGGTCGTCGAATCCGGAGCCAGTCGCGCACCACGCAGGACCGCGTGGCGGACACCAGTGGGTTGGCGGATGAGACCCTGAACGCCATCCAGACGGTGCAGGCCTTTACGCTGGAACCGCTGCAAAGCGACCGTTACGGCCGGGCAGTAACAGAAAGCTTCAGGGCCGCCATCCGTCGTGTGCGAACCCGTGCATTCCTGACCGCTTTTGGAATCACGCTGGTATTCGGTGCCATAACACTGATCTTGTGGGCCGGTTCCCGCGCGGTGCTCGCCGGCGCAATGAGCGGGGGTGAACTGGCGCAGTTCCTGATGTATTCGATGTTCGTGGGATCTTCCGCAGCGGGACTCAGCGAGGTCTGGGGTGAAGTGCAGCGCGGCGCTGGCGCCATGGAACGCCTGTCGGAATTGCTCGTGGCGAGACCGGCCATCCACGCCCCCGATAATCCCGTTCATCTGCCAGAACGCGCCGGTGGGAAAATCACCTTCAGAAACGTCACTTTCCATTACCCCTCCAGGCCGGATGACGCGGCACTGGAGGATTTTTCACTGGAGGTCGAACCCGGGAAGACCGTGGCCATCGTGGGGCCATCAGGCGCCGGCAAGAGCACCAGTTTCCAGATGTTGCTGCGCTTCTACGACCCCCAGTCGGGTCGCGTGGAAATTGACGGTATCGATATCAGGCAATTGTCACCCACAGACTTGCGAAAACAGATCGGCCTGGTGCCGCAGGACACCGTGTTGTTCGGCGACAGCGCTCGTGAGAACATCCGTTACGGCGATCCAGAAGCGGATGATTATGCCGTCGAACAGGCGGCGAAGGCGGCAGCAGCCGACGGGTTCATCAAAACCCTGCCGGAGGCATACGATACCTTTCTCGGCGAGCGTGGCACACGTCTGTCAGGTGGACAGCGGCAGCGCATCGCCATCGCGCGTGCCATTTTGAAGGACCCCCCGATCCTGTTACTGGACGAAGCGACCAGTTCACTGGACGCCGAGAGCGAACGCCTGGTGCAGCTGGCGCTGGAGGGCCTGATGCAGGACCGCACCACGCTGGTCATCGCCCACCGCCTGGCCACGGTCAAGAAGGTAGACCGTATCGTGGTCATGGACGCGGGCCGTATCGTGGCGGTCGGCAATCACGACGAACTGACACGGTCGTGCGAGTTATACGCCAAGCTGGCGGAATTGCAGTTCGGTGAGACCCCGTAAAACCGGATTTACTTAGCCAGGATATTGTCTTTGAACGGGGTCCGTGGCAAGGCGCCGCTTTATAAAAGACGGATGAGAATCTGCAAAAAAGCCCAGCCAAGCTACACTAAGTTCAGAAGCTTTGCTTGGCATGGGAATAGAAATGAATGACGTAAAACTGCGTGAGACACCGCTCAGGTTCAGTACGGATCTGGCCGAAGGGGACCCGGCGCGCAAGGCCGACACCCTGAACCTGCTGCCTTATGCAGAAGCGCTACGCGACTTCATTCACGACTGCGAATCACCGATGACCATTGGAATCCAGGGTGACTGGGGCATCGGCCGTACCAGCTTGATGAACATGTTGCGCGGCGCCGGGAATCTGGGAAAATCCGGTCTTCTGGATGCCGCACGGTGCAAGGCCGTCAGTCTCGATAGCTGGCCCTATTCGCAATTCAACCAGGATGATCACATGGTCGTGGCCTGCCTGTACGCCATCACCGATGGACTGGGGCAAGCCATGAAGGACAGCCCGGGGATGGATGTGCAGCAGTTGCAGGCACAATTGGCGGCTGCCCAGCGCAAGCTGATCGAGGTGATGCAGCAAATCAGGGAACTGAAGCAGGACAAATCCGCAGATAACCAGACCGGTAAATCGTATATCGATATTTCCGGCCTGATGCTCAAGTTTAGGGAGGAGTTCGAAAAACTGGTTGCGCTATGGGCCGGCAGCGAAGCAGGCCGGCGGGTAGTGGTATTTGTCGATGACATGGACCGGATTCCACCGGCAATGGCGCTGGAATTGCTCGAGGCGATCAAGAACTTCATGGACGTACCGGGAGCCGTCTTTGTCATGGCGATTGATTACGAAGTCGTACAAAGGGGCATGGTGGAGAAACACGGCACCGAACTGCAGCAAACCAGCGGCAAGGCATATTTCGACAAGATGATCCAATTGCCGTTCATCTTGCCAACCACGTCGTACAGGCTCGACGAATACATCATGGACCTGTTGGAACGGGCCGGGTTGCCCGGTTTCGATAAGGGCCAGGCAGAAGCTGAAGGCCGTCAGTTCTTTCTCGATATCACCCGATTCACGGTCGGCAGGAACCCGCGTAGCATCAAGCGGGTGGTGAACTGCACGAAGCTTCTGGAACGCATTCACAACCACAACTCGGGCCGTAAAATCACGCACCTGGAGTGCAAGATATTGTTCGCACTGGTGAGCATGCAAATCGCCTGGCCGGAACTGTTCCAGTACTTCATCCGCGATCCCTCGGTGGACTCGGTCACCAGCCTGCAGAGCTGGGAGTTTCTCGACGGTCTTCCCGAAGCGGCCAGCCTGTTCGGGCGTTCGCCTGATACCGCGCTGGTGAAAAACGCCATCTCCGCCTATATCGACACCTTGTTCAGCCTGCTGGACGACAACGATGACGGCCAGATAGACGGCAATGAATTACGGCCGGTGTTGCAGGTCATGGAACTGGCCAAGATGACCAATGCAGAGACCCGCGAACGGTCACGGGAATGGATCGTGCGTCGCGTGCGGGAAAACAACATCGATAACAGCCCGTTGGTCGATTCGTTCCTGGATAATGTTTTCTTGAAATCAGTCTGGTACCTGGGCAGCGAGATCAAGTACCGTAAGGCCGGTCGCCGCTACGTGACGCTCGTGCACGACCGAAAGCAGATCGGCACGATTGTCAGCCTGAAGGCGGAGCCCTTCGTATTCCGCCTGGCGATGTCACCGGAAAACGTGATGAAAGCCCTCAAGGGCTACTGGAAAAGCAAGCAATCACTTAAAAAAGAAGCCATCGTGCTGGTACGCAACACCTTTGGCAGCGAGGCTTCGTTGACCGGCTTCGGTGACACCCTGGTCGATTTCAGCAAGATGACCTACATGCAAAGCGAGCAGGCCATCAAGCTGCTCAACCTGTTGTACCAGGTTGTTACCGAACCGGACAGTTAACCGAACTTGCCGGCAAGTTAGCTGGACGCCGCCCCGATCAACTGCAACGTATTCGCTATTTAGCGTTCGTTCCCGGAAATAATGGCTGCCATCACCGCCGGTACCACTTCTTCCAGCGCCGGCACCCAGCGCAGCACGATCAGCAGGTCGTTGAGTTGATCGATATAGATGAAATTGCCACCGAAACCAGCAGCCCAGAAAGCGCTCGCGGGCGCTTCTGGGATACGCTCCTGGTTCGTGTTCAGCCACCACATGTAGCCATAGTCAGGCCTGGCCGGCGTGGGTTTACGCATGGCCTCGATCCAGTCCGCGGGGATGATCTGCCGGCCCTGCCAGGTGCCGTTTCGTAAGAACAACAGGCCCATGCGGGCGTGGTCGAGCGTACTGATAAACAGGCCGCCACCAAAATGGCCACCACCGGAGACCGACTGCATCTTCTGTCCGTCCAGTGTCACCCAGGAGTTTTCGTAGCCGTACCAGCGCCAGGTGGTGGAAGCGCCGATGGGGTCCATGACCTCGCGCTTGAGCACCACGGGCAAGGGTTCCCGCCAAACCTGTAGCAAGGAATAAGCCGCCAGGTTGATGCGCACGTCGTTGTACTTGAAATAACTGCCCGGTTCATGCAATTCGCGATTGGACCACAGAGAACGGTCTTCACCCTCCGGCCGGTCGGCCCAGTCCGGCACGCCCCACAGCGTGCCCTGCCAGTCGGAAGTCTGGTTCATCAGATGGTGCCAGGTGATGCCGCTGTTATGTTCGGAAGCGAATTTGCCATCCCGCACCCAGCGCGAGACGGGTGCGTGGATATCATCGACCAACCCGTCGCGCAGGGCCAGCGCCATGATGGTCGACAGGTAGCTCTTGACCGCGCTGAAGGTCATGTCCACGCGCTCCAGGTCTCCCCATTCTGCGACGATGTAACCCTTGCGGATGATCAGCCCGGCGCTGCCTTGCCGTGGCCGGGTGGGGCCCAGGATACGGAAATCGGGCTCGCGCGGCGCAAAGGCATCCGTGATTGCCTGGACCAGGCTCCCGGGTTCAACTACGGCCTTTTCCCGGGCCAGGACAACCGCTTCGGCCAGCTTTGCTGCGTCCATGCCAACGGCGTCGGCACTCGCATGTTGCCATTGCCCGCGTGGCGGGTAGTATTCGTTTCCGGCGAATAGCGAGACCGGCAGCAGGAGGGCTGACAGCAGTAATAAGTGGAGCAGGCATTTCATTGGTTTGTCCTTGTGTTGGTTAACACCGGTTGCTGGTCGTTACCACGCCAACCGGGTTATCACGAGCGAGTGGACGGAGATTTTTCCAGGCGCACCGGCACCGGTACCTGGCACACGTCCAGTACCTTGGGAGGCTTGTGGTGAAACCACTTGTTGCTTCGGTTGCGGCGTTGCTTGAGCATCCCGATAAATCCCTCGCTGTTGGTGTCTGCCACGTAGATATCCAGTCGATCTTCCTCATCGAGTGACGAGGCCAGACGCATGCGCTTGATCCAGGTCCGGTCCAGGTCCTCTTCGATGACGCCGTTTTCCAGCGCGGGACCGCGCTTGATACGCTGCACCACGTCCATGCCCCAGACCACGCGCCCGAAGACAGTCAAATTGCGGTCGAGGTAACGTGGCGCCTGGCCGATGACGATGTAAAAATCGGTGCCACCGCTGTCGGGGTCTTCGTTACGCGCCATGGCGACGGTGCCTGGGCAATGGGTCAGCCAGGCTTTGCCGCCTTTTTTGCTGTCGCGGGCAGCGGGAAAACCGTCGATGAAACCGGTGAACGGTGCGAACAAATCATCTTCCTGCACCGGGGTCCAGGACATCCCCACCCAGTCCCCGGCAGCTTCCTTGTCGCGGGGTTTTTGTGGCCAGTCGATCTCGAATTCGGCCGGCAGTTTATTCTTGATCGCTGCAGGGTCCAGGTCGCTTTCGTCCCCGCCCTGTGCCACGAAGCCTTCGATCACGCGGTAAAAGCTCAGGCCCCGATAAAACTGTTCGCCCAGCAGACGCTTAAACTGGCGTACCGTTTGCGGGGCAAAGTCCGGATTGAGCAGGATGACCGCGGTACCCTCGGCGGTTTCCAGGTAAACGGTATTTTCAGGGTCGAGTGGATTCCAGACCAGGTTGTCCTGCGCCTGTGCAATACAGGCGAAAAGCGCCAAAGTGGTGGTCAGGATACGGGAGTAGAAGGAACAACTGCAGAATTTGAACATGACGTCACCGGTAGCCTGTGGTGTACCGGTGACAGTTTAATTGAATTGAGGCCAGCCGAGAACCACGTGGTACCCGGCCATGGTCCCGGGTTCAGGGCATCTGGATTTTGCTGTCTTCCCGGCCCGGTACGACGATCGAGGAAGCCTGTTGGCGTTGCATTTCCTTGAGTTCTTCCATGGTCCGTTCCACAGCCTGCCTGGCGGCATCGCCAAAGGCTGCCACTGCGCCTTCCAGGTTATCGCAATCTATTTCGAAAGACAGCGGTAAGGCGCCACCGGGGGTCATGATCTGCGTGGACCCGATAAATTGTACCGGCCTGCTGTCATCGACATCACCGTTGACTGTGACCGGTGTCATTTTACGGATCGTACCGACACGGCTGTCGGTGAAGACCTCTTCACGTGACAGGGCATTGGCATCCATGTTGATTTCGGGGGAGGTTTCCATTTGGCTCATAGTGTTTTCCTTTGTCTGCTGTATCACGAGGTGGGGTCAGTCTGATCGAAACGCAACCGGGCTGAGCTCAAAGTGACCGGGCGTGACCGGTAATGCGTTTGTTGATATTCGCTGTGTTTGCTGCTTGTTGTGAAACGGGATTAAACGCCTGACCCACCGAATGTAATTCCGTTCCGTGGCAAGGCGTATTTTTTTCTTCGATGGTTGTAGAATAAATCCGCGCTTTTATGGGGGGTTAAAAATGATACGCAACATTTCAACCAGGTTTTTTTACAATAACAACATCCGTTCCCACTCAATGTAAGTTATATGGTCTCAGGAAGATGGGGCAATACATAAGTCATAGCTGGAAAGGAAACATCTCCATATCTAGAGCCTTTTGGGTAAATCTAGTTTTGCTTCAAATCATCGCTGGGACTGTCTTTGGAATCGTGTTAGTTCCGATGTATTTGAAGGTTCAAGCACCACCCATTGTTATAGACTGGGTAGGATTCAGTGTTCTTTTTGTTTTACTTTTGTGGGCTGGTGTTGGTATATGGCGTAGCTCTGTGTGTTTGGATGGTGTTTTTCGGAAAGTGCTTGTCAGGTCCTGCACACTACTCTACGCAAGCGTCATGGTATGGAGCTTTTTCTTTTCATGAGTGCAGCGCCATATAACAAGGCACTCTATCAGGACACTGGCTCTGCCGGTGCCTCTTAGTTGAAACGTTAGCTATCTATGAACATCATCGCCAAGTTGACACTCGCTTTTACATTTTGTTTACCCATCGCAGGTCAGACAGGCAGCAACGAGACTGATGGCGTAGCACTTCGTGCCTTGAATTGTAAGATTCAGATTCCCGATGGTTATGTAATATCAGTCAATAATGTAGGCAACCTCCAGGCTCTGTATTTTGGTGCTGATCACAGTCTATATCCGAATATTCAATACTATCCAAACAGCAATTTTGAAACTTATGTGTCCGAGAATAACATTGCCTTTGTAATGCTCTCAGAGGAGAAGTTAGGGCCTTTCAGATTTTTGAAAACACGAATCCAACTTAATGGTCAGAAGGCTGACTGGGACGTTGTAGCGAGTGACTCGGCATTCTTTGCATTGAATGCGGTGGGTAATACTGGTTTCCTCAATCAGTTTCGAGCATGTGCCACAAAGATAGCTAACAAATCATCAAACCCGGACGCCAGCGATGCTGGTGTCGGTTAATTCAGACGTTAGACCTTATCTAAAGAATGGAGATTTTCCTATGAATTACAGATGTGCACTGCAGTACGCAAGGGTGGCAGGGTTTCTACTTCTAATCTCGCTTGTTGCTGGTAGTTTCGGGGAAATGTACGCGCCCATGAAGATTATAGTACCGGACAATGCCGCCGCTACAGCGAAGAACATCCTTTCCTCTGACCTGCTGTTCAGGCTGGGATTCGCCAGTTATCTTGTAGAAGGCATCTGCAATGTTGCCATTTTGCTGGTCTTTTACGTCCTATTACGTCCAGTCCAGAAAAATATTGCCTTACTCGCTGTATTTTTTGGGTTAATCGGCATTTCGGTCTTTGCCGTCGCGGAGTTGTTCTACGTTGCACCATTGCTCATCCTTGGCGGTGCTGATTACCTGAACTCATTCACTCCCGGCCAACTGAATACTCTGGCCCTGCTTTCGCTTAATCTGTACGGCTATACAGCTGGGATACTTATGGCGTTCGGCGGTGCCTGTTCGCTTTTCTTCGGATACTTGATCTTGAAATCGGGATACATTCCGCCTCTTCTTGGTGCTCTTCTGGCACTAGCAGGCATCGGCTTCGTGATCAGGAATTTTGCTCTGATCATTGCGCCAGCGTATGCGTACGATTGGCTGTTTTTGCCAATGATCTTCGCATATCTGTCGCTAACCCTGTGGTTTCTCGTGCGCGGTGTAGACGAGTTGAAATGGAAGGAGCGAGCGGTTGCGAGAGAGTGATAGCGTGCGAGTGTTGGTCTAACAAAAGCATCAAGTCGGATTTGGTGAAAAGCTTGCAAACCGCTTATGCAGGTCGTTAGGGCTAAGGAGATCGATCAATGGAACCGAGAAAGTTGGTGGAAGCCTGGGTTGAGGCGTTTAACAAAGCCGACGCTGAACTCATTTCAAGTTATTACTCGGAAAATGCAATCAACCATCAAATTGCCAACCGTGAAGTTTCCGGAAAAGCTGCAATACTTGAAATGTTTAAGAAGGAGTTTTCTACAGCTGAAATGGTTTGCATCGTAGAAAACATTTTTCAAGATGGAGAGTGGGCCATACTCGAGTGGAAAGACCCTCTGGGCTTGCGCGGCTGTGGATTCTTCCATGTTCAAAATGGAAAGATCGTTTTTCAAAGAGGTTACTGGGATAAGCTGTCATTTCTGAAGCAACACGGGCTTCCAATTCCTCATGACCAGCAACCATCAAAGTCTTAACAAGTTGCACAATCGGACCCACAACCCTCTGCTTCGCTTTGTGCGTGGCCCGCGACCGTTGTTGCATGATTCTATGCGTTGGAACGTGATCCGGTTGGCGGAGCGTTATACTGCACTAAAGTTTCGAGCACGAATAGAGAGTATAGATGTACAGGAAAATCATAGACTTCTGGTTCACCGAACTCGAACCAGAACAGTGGTGGCAAAAAGATGTAAAGCTTGACGCAATGATCCAAAGCCGATTTGGTTCATTGCATAAGCAAGCAAAAGCCGGCGAGCTTTTTGAGTGGCGTGAGACTGCATTGGGCAGCCTTGCAGAAATCATTGTGCTCGACCAGTTCTCGCGTAATATCTACCGTGAAAAACCGGAATCTTTCGCCTGTGATCCTGTAGCCCTGGTGCTGGCACAGGTTGCGATATCAAAGGGCTTCGATGCAGAGTTACCGCAAACAGAGCGCAGCTTTTTCTACCTGCCATTCATGCACAGTGAATCCAGGTTGATTCATATTGAAGCGGTCAAACTTTTCGAGTCCCTGGGCAACTCAAATAACCTGGAATTTGAGTATAAACACAAGGCGATTATTGACAGGTTTGGCCGTTATCCGCATAGAAACGTTATCCTGGGGCGTGAATCAACGGCTGAAGAAGTTGAGTTTTTGAAACAACCAAACTCGAGCTTCTAAACCAGCAACACAACAAACAATTTAAGCAGGTTCACAACGCATGGCGGGTTAATTTACGCCCGGTTTGGGTGTCTGAAGCAGTTTGCAGCGGTGTGGTTTGTCCATGGCCCACAAATCCCGGGCAGTGTGGATGGTGTAACATGATAGTAGATGCCCCACGATGGCCGTGGTGTTGTTGATACAA
Organism: Lysobacterales bacterium; assembly: GCA_026196445.1. GTDB lineage: Bacteria > Pseudomonadota > Gammaproteobacteria > Xanthomonadales > SZUA-36 > SZUA-36. The sequence goes on along the minus strand of JAPHTE010000492.1, from coordinate 5,921 downwards.
GTGCGGGAGTAAACAGGTATGAGCGAAGAAAGCAAAGGCAGGGCTCTGGGTGTCGGCGGCGTGTTTTTCCGCTCGCTCGATCCTGCACGACTCACTGCGTGGTATCAACAAACGCTGGGCCTGGCCATCGAGGCCTGGGGCAGCACCCATGGGACCAGCTTCTCGCCTGAAGCAATGCCAGCCAACGCGTTTACGGTCTGGAGCGTGTTTGCGGCCGACACCGAGTACTTTGGCGATATGCGCCAGTCATTCATGATCAACCTGGTGGTGGACGATCTCGATGCCGCGCTGGCCAGGGTCAAGGCAGCGGGAGGAGAGGTAATCCCCGCCAAGGAAGAACATGATTTCGGCCGTTTTGGCTGGATCGTTGATCCGGATGGGAACCGCGTGGAATTGTGGGAACCACCGGAAAAATTGCCCGAGAGCGTTGATGGGTGAGTCACTTTCAGAACTGATCAGGCGTATCGATGAACTGGAAAGTCAGCTGGCTTTCCAGGACGAGCTGCATGAGAACCTGAATAATATCGTTGCCCGGCAGGATCGTGAACTTATCGACCTGAAACGCCAACTCGCGTTATTGAGCGAACGTATCAAGGAGGTTGGTGAAGGTATTCCGGGTCTTGGACCACAGGATGAAACACCACCACATTACTAAAATGGTATCTGTAGCGGCTGTTCCTGCATTCGGCCCAGTTGTTCCCTGAGTCCCAGTACCAGGTCTTCCCAGTAACGGGCTTCCCCAAACCACGGAAAAGCGATCGGAAAAGCCGGGTCCTGCCAGCGCAGCGCCAACCAGGCCGCGTGGTGCAGCATACGCAGGGTGCGCAGTGCTTCGATCAGGTGTAGTTCACGCAGGTCAAAGTGGTTGAACTGCGTGTAACCCTCCAGAACATCCTTCATCTGTTCAGCCATTTCATGCGGCTCGCCCGACAGCAACATCCACAGGTCCTGCACCGCCGGCCCGCTGCGACAATCGTCGAGGTCAACAAACAACGGGCCGTCACGCCACAGGATATTGCCCGGGTGGCAATCCCCGTGCAGACGAATGTTTTTGAATGAGCCAGCGCGCGAATACGCGGCCTGGGTAGAGATCAACAGGTCCTGTGCAAGGCTGGAAAAAGCATTTTCCAGGTGTGCCGGCAACCAGCCCCCGGCAAGCAGTGAATCGACAGACTCCCGGCCAAAACTATCGATGGTCAGTTGCGGGCGCGTGGCAAAAGGTTTGCTGGCACCGACGGCGTGCAGGCGGCCCAGGAAACGTCCCAGCCAGGTGAGCGTCTCTTTCTGATCCAGTTCCGGTGCGTGACCGCCACGGCGTTCGAACAGGGCAAAACGGAACCCGTCGTGGCTGTGCAGGGTGGCACCGTCGATGACCATCGGCGGCACCAGCGGAACCTCGGCTTCTGCAAGTTCGATGGAAAAAGCGTGTTCCTCCAGGATCTGTTCGTCGCTCCAGCGCCCGGGCCGGTAGACCTTGGCCACGATGGGTACGGCGTCTTCGATACCGACCTGGTAAACCCGGTTTTCATAACTGTTCAGCGCCAGCAGGCGCCCGTCACACGGTAGTCCGGTCGATTCGATCAGGCGGATCAGCCCTTCGGGGTCCAGGCGGTAATAGGGTGTCAGCGTGGGGTCGATTTCAGACATGTGTCAACTGTTGCTCCATTCACGTCACTGGTATACACAGCCGGTGACGCCGTAAAGAATAAAACAGGATACGCTGAATCATGACCCTTTTGGGAGATCGTGTTTGGCAGTAGAATGGTTCTTCCAAGCCAAGGTTTGACTCTCCATGACTGACAACCCCAGAAATCTAGCCCTTTATTGTGATTTTGAGAACATCGCGCTCGGTGTGCGTGACGCCCAGTACGCGCGTTTCGATATCGGTGAAGTACTGGAGCGTTTGTTGGTCAAGGGCAACATCGTGGTCAAGAAAGCATATTGCGACTGGGAGCGCTACAAGGATTTCAAGGCCGACATGCACGAGGCCTCATTCGAGTTGATTGAGATTCCACATGTTCGCCAGTCGGGTAAGAACTCGGCTGATATCCGCATGGTTGTGGATGCGCTGGACCTGTGTTACACAAAATCTCACGTGGATACCTTCGTGGTGATCTCGGGTGATTCTGATTTTTCACCGCTGGTTTCCAAGTTGCGTGAGAACAACAAGATCGTCATTGGCGTCGGTGTCAAGGAATCCACCTCCAACCTGCTGATCGCCAATTGCGACGAATTCATCTATTACGATGACCTGATCCGCCAGGCAGAGCGCCGCAAGCCTCGGAAGAAGAAGACCAGCAGTAAAAAGGACAACGGCGAAGAAACGCCAACCAATACCGGAAAACGCAAACGCCGCGAGGAACAGGCGTTTGGCTGGGTGCTGGAAACCCTGGACGACCTGTTCTCCGAACGCGATTCGGAGGAAAAAGTCTGGGGTTCAATGGTCAAGCAGGCACTGAAGCGGCGTAAACCCGGTTTCAGTGAGCGCTACCACGGCTTTCGTTCATTCAGCGAACTGCTGGAGCAGATGGAAAAGAGTAAATTGGTGACCCTGGAACACGATGAAAAATCCGGTGGCTATATCATCACCGACTGCGTCGGTGCCTGACCGGCAAAAAGGCAAGGCAAAAAAAAGACCCGGTTTTAACCGGGTCTTTTTTTTGATGCCGGGTGGCTCCCGGTTTTCACCGGGAGACCCACACCCCCCTATTTTTTGATCATTCAGCCAACCCCATTGACATCCTGATCACCCTTGCTTGTCCCCCAAGCGAACTTGCTATTCTCCAGTCAACCCACGGTAATGGGTTTAACACATGGCTGGCTAAAGATACTAACCAACCCGGGTGGCGACAAATCTGTGTGCTAATTACTGGTTCTTCAAACCGGGCTCGTTCATTACACATATACTACTACCCCTTAAATATGCAAATATTGGGCCAATAAGAAACTTTCAAAATTAATGTAATGATAACAGGAGGATATATCACCATACGTAAATGTATGGTGACGAAATACGGCGTTAATTTGCCGTGATCTGTCAAGCGACTGACAATATTTGTCAGTCGCTATTCAAGGGTGGTGTTTCAGGCGTAGTCCAGCCAGTTATACTTGTCTTCGGTCGTGCCGTCGAACAGACCAAAGAAGGCATCCTGGATTTGCTTGGTCACAGGGCCACATCCGCCGTTTCCGATAGTGATATGGTCGATCTGGCGAATCGGGGTAACCTCGACCGCGGTACCGCTGAAAAACGCTTCGTCAGCACCATAGAGTTGCTCCCGTGACAGGGTTTGCTCGACTACATCAATACCCATATCTGCCGCCAGCTTGAAGACGGAATCACGCGTAATGCCGCCGAGGATCGAAGCGGATGCCGGGGGGGTCAGTATCCTGCCATCCTTGACCAGGAACAGGTTTTCACCCGCGCCCTCACTGAGCAGCCCGTCGCGCCCCAGCCCGATGCCTTCGTCAAAGCCACGTTCATGTGCCTCGAAACCGATCAGTTGGCTGGATAGGTAGTTGCCGCCGGCCTTGGCACCGGTGGGCATGGTGTTCGGTGCCAGGCGCTGCCACGAGGTGATACAGGCGCGTATACCATTCTTCAGGCCTTCTTCGCCGAGGTAGGCGCCCCAGTAGTTCACGATGATGGCTACATCGATCGCGTTGATGTCTTTTGGTATCACGCCGAGACCGCTGGCGCCACGCATGGCAATCGGTCGTAAATAAGCGCTTTCCAGACCGGTGGCGCGCAGTGTCTCGAAACAGGCTTCGCGAATTTCATCGAAACTGTAGCGAATTGGGATCCGGTAAATCGCAGCGGAGTAGAACATGCGCTTCAGGTGGTCATCCAAGCGGAAGATGGCCGTGCCCTTGGGTGCCTTGTAGGCGCGAATACCTTCAAAAACAGACGAGCCGTAATGCAATGCATGACTCAGGACATGGACTTTGCAATCTTCAAATTTGCATAGTTTACCGTTGAACCAGATTTTGTGGTTTTCGCTCATTTAGCTTGACTCCATTTTGCTATGCTGCCCATGGGGAATGCAGTATCCGGCCAAGTTTCGGGCAGTTCATGTGCCATTTGGGGTGGTAAAGATGTATTGTACTCCGGTGGGAAATATTGAGGAAGGAGGTCATGTATTTGAGGGTGATCTTTACGGTGTTTGGGGCCGGGTTACGATAGCGTGATGAGCCACCACCAACACCCGCAACCCGATTACAACCGGGCATTTGCCATTGGCGTGGCGTTGAACGTGGTCTTTATCGTAGTGGAGGCCATTTACGGTGTGCTGGCGGATTCCCTGGCACTGATCACCGACGCCGGACACAACCTGGGTGACGTGATGGGATTATTGCTGGCGTGGGGCGCGACCTACCTGTCCGGAAAACGACCGACGATCACGCGCACCTACGGTTATTCGCGTCTCACCATCCTGGCCTCCGTAGCCAGTGGGTTGTTATTGTTGCTGGCAGTCACGATCATCGCCTGGGAGGCGGTAAACAGGTTCCTGGAACCAGCTACACCGGCAGGACGCACCATCATGGTGGTGGCCGGCATCGGTGTGATCATTAACGCGTTGACGGCCTGGTTTTTTGTCTCCGGCAAGGATCATGACCTGAACATACGCGGTGCCTACTTGCATATGACCGCCGACGCGGCCGTATCTCTCGGGGTCGTAATTTCCGGGCTGTTGATCTTTCAGTTCGGATTGAATTGGATCGACCCGCTGAGCAGCCTGCTGATCGCGGCGGTGATCTTCTGGTCGACCTGGGGCTTGCTGCGTGATTCATTAAACCTGGCCATCGATGGTGTACCACGGGACCTGGACCCGACCCGGGTGCGGGAGTGGTTGACGCGACAGCCCGGGGTGGAAGGTTTGCATGATCTGCACATATGGCCCATGAGTACCACCGAAACCGCGTTGACAGTACATTTGCTGATGCCGGTCCCACCGGCAGATGACGAGTTTCTGCACAAACTGGCACGGCAATTACATGAGCAGTTCAGTATTTCACACGCCACGATCCAGCTCGAGCGTGGCCTTGATAGCCGGGGTTGCATGCAATCAGAAAACTGTGCTGACTAGGAATTGAAAAAGCCAATCAAGATCTGAAGTCCTGTTTCCTATAAAGTCGATAATAAAGCAAGATCGCAAGGCCATTCATGCACCGCTTCCTGTGGGTCTATTCTGAATCGCCGATACCGGAGACACTCACCGCGCTTAAATTGCAACACGGTGCCATGCATGACATCTGGCCCGAACAAGTCAACCTGGTCAACGTGGAGCGCAACGGTGTGGTCAAGCGCGCAAGCTGCACGGGTGGCGGCACCGAATATACGATTACACTCAATTGATCGTGTTAACAAGGAGCGCCGGGAAGGCACACACGGTCCAGCGCCCGCAACAGATCAAAATTACCGCTCGCGTTGGCAATGATCCACGATTACCTGCGCCACGCAACTGGTGAGTTTCTGCGCAAAAGGGATGTGCAGGAATTCATTTGGTCCATGCGCGTTCGAACCCGGACCCAGCACACCGGTAATCATGAACTGTGCCTGTGGAAAGTAATCTCCCAGCATGGCCATGAAAGGTATCGTGCCACCCTCGCCCATGTACATGACACCCTTGCCGTACGCCTGCTGCGACCCTTTCTCCAGTGAAGCGTGCAGCCAGGGTGCAATCTCAGGCGCGTTCCAGCCCGAGGCGGAATGGTCAGTTTCGAAACTGACCCTGGCGTTGCTGGGCGGATCGGCTTCCAGGGTCTGTTTCAGCGCCTGGCTGGCCGCCTCTCCATCCACGGTCGGCGGCAGGCGCATGGACAATTTCAGTGCCGTGTAAGGCCGAAGCACATTGCCCGCCGAATCCAATTCCGGTACACCTCCGATGCCGGTGTAAGAAAGCGCCGGGCGCCAGGTGCGGTTG
>JAPHTE010000091.1 GCA_026196445.1 Lysobacterales bacterium | reverse complement strand
TCCGGGATTGATATCTGCGGTTCGATTTTTGGCGCCTGCCGGCCCTTGCGTCTTACCTGGTCGGTCTTGCGCACCTCGTCGCGTTTGGCGCGCGCCCTGCGACCCGCGAACCAATCACGCAAACTGACGATGCTGCCGACCACCCAATCAACCAGGTTCAGCGTTATACGGCCCGTGACGTCCATGACGTGGAACCAGGACAGCCCTGTAAACAGCGTAATACCCACCAGGGTCATGGCAAACAGAAATAGTGTCGAGCCAAGCAGACCCGTGATCTCCCGCAACGGCGTTGCGATCACGTCACCGACCACGCCGCCTCCGCCGGCCGGCATGGTGCCGGCAGGCGGCATCAGGTGCATGTACGACAATCCCGTAGAAGCCATCAGGAACAGGGCCAGACCGGTGATCATCGCCAATGCTTCCATCACGCGGGTCTCGGACGCCGGTGTGCGGTTACTCCAGGTGCGCCATCCGCCGTATACGACGATCAGCGGAAAAAGGTAGGCGATGTAGCCCGTCAAACCCAGCAGGGCGTCCGCTATCCAGGCCCCGAGGATACGCCCGGCGTTCTGGACATGGTCGGAATTGGTCGAGTTGAAAGGCCCCGGATCGGTTGGATCGTAGGTAGCGAGACAGGCTACGATATAGACCGCGACGAGGATTGAAAGCAAAAACGCGCTCTCTTTCAGGTGACGGGTCAGCCTCGATGGCGTACCGGCCTTTTTAACGGCTTTTTTGCGTGCTTGCGCCAAATTTATCTGCCTTATCAGGTTTATTTCTTAAGTTGTTCTATTTGAAGTTAAATAAACGCCAGGACCATGCCTATATTAACCTTTAGCCACGACAATTCAAGCCATACGGCATGATCGGTTAGAATAACGCACTTGAACTTGCCCATTCAGCCTCAAACTGGAAACTGGGAAGCGCATTCTTCCGGCGTCATTCGCGTCGTGTCCACGTGGAAGGGTGTCTGCAAATTATAACGGAGCACATACATGAGCGATATCAAACACCACCGTCTGTTGATTGTCGGTTCCGGCCCGGCCGGCTACACCGCGGCGATCTATGCCGCGCGTGCCAACCTTGCACCCGCCATCGTCACCGGTATCCAGCAAGGCGGGCAATTGACTACCACCACCGATGTCGACAACTGGCCTGGCGAAGCTGAAGGTGTACAGGGCCCGGAGTTGATGCAGAAGATGCTGGCCCAGGCGGAACGATTTGATACCGAGATCATTTTTGACCACATCCACACCGTCAATCTCGATGAATATCCATTCGTGCTCGAGGGTGATTCGGGCAAGTACAGCTGTGATGCCATGGTCATCGCCACCGGCGCCAGCGCCCGCTACCTGGGATTGCCTTCCGAAGAGGCCTACATGGGCCGGGGCGTGTCAGCCTGCGCCACCTGTGACGGTTTCTTTTATCGTGACCGCAAAGTGGCCGTCATCGGCGGCGGCAATACAGCGGTTGAGGAAGCGCTGTACCTGTCCAATATCGCCTCCCAAGTGATCGTGGTGCATCGCAGAGATGAATTGCGGGCCGAGAAGATTCTGCAGGACCGGCTGTTCGCAAAAGAAAATAGCGGCAATGTAAAAATCATGTGGGACCATAATCTGGATGAGGTACTGGGTGATGATGCCGGCGTCACCGGCGCCAGGTTGAAGCACGCGCAAACAGGGAAACTCACTGAAATTGACATTGACGGCGTATTCATCGCAATCGGTCATAACCCGAACACCGAGATTTTCCGGGGCCAGCTTGACATGGATGGCGGCTACATCCTGATCCGTGGCGGCAGCAAGGGCCTGGCTACGATGACCAGCGTTCCGGGCGTTTTTGCCGCAGGGGATGTCACCGACAGCGTTTACCGCCAGGCAGTCACCTCGGCGGGCTTTGGCTGCATGGCTGCGCTGGATGCCGAGCGCTGGCTCGAAGAGCAGAAGGACAAGACAGCTTGATGTGATACCGATCCTGGCACCCGACCCGGAATCCCCCTTTCCACCGGCAGAGCAGGCCCTGGAGAACCCGCCGGGTCTGTTGGCGGCAGGCGGCGACCTGTCCCCTGCCCGCCTGTTTAGCGCTTACCGCCACGGTATCTTCCCGTGGTATTCAGAAGGTGAACCGATCCTGTGGTGGAGCCCGGCACCGCGTTGCGTACTCTTTCCAGACCGGGTCCACGTCTCACGCCGCTTAAGGCGGCGCTACAACCAGGGCCGCTTAACTTTGAGTGCAGACCAGGACTTTGAGCAGGTCATCCGGGCATGTGCCGGGGCCAGGCCCGGGCAGGCAGAGACCTGGATTACCGCCGGGATGATCGACGCCTATATACGCCTGCACGATCTTGGCGCTGCGCATTCGGTCGAGGTCTGGATGGATGGTGAACTGGCTGGAGGCGTCTACGGCCTGGCACTGGGCCAGATATTTTTTGGAGAATCCATGTTCAGCAGGCATACGGACGCCAGCAAGATCGCCCTGGTCGCATTGTGCCGGCAATTGCAACGCTGGGATTTCACCCTGCTTGACTGCCAGGTCAGTAACCCGCACCTCAAGAGTATGGGTGCGGTGGATATTTCAAGAAATGAATTCAACCGCTACCTGGCGCATGCCGCTGAGCCCGACCACTGGCGTGGTGAATTCACCTGCCGGGCAAGATGGTAGGCGCTGAGATTTAATTCCCGGACGGTGGTTGCAGCATGATGTAAACATGCGTCACCCTGTCTGCCAGGGCGGTCGTTGCCGGGTCTGAAATATAGTGCTCCCACGAAACTTCGCCCTGGCTTAGTCCATGCGCGGACAGGTAAGCGGCCAGTTTTTCATAGGTCGGCATCAACTGGTCGTAGCCGCCGTGATGAACGGCCCTGACTGCAGCACCCGAGGGCGACTGGCCCGCCTGGATGTCATCGGGCAGCTCGGCGGGAATTTCGGCTACAGGAACGGCTGCGTCAAACTCGTAACCGCCTTCAGCCCAAACGCGTGTGATGGCCATTGGTGGAGCGGCCCGCTCGATACCCGACTCGAACATGAATGTGCCGATGCGTGCATAAGCCTGTGCCATGGCCTCGGCAATGTCGGCGGGCTCCTGGCTGCTGCTGGTGCTGACATACAGGATGTTTTGTGCCGCTACATCGACACGTTTAATTTCGAGTGCGTTGAAACTGCCCGCCGGCAATGATTCGGCATACCGTTTCAGCCGGGCCAGGCCCTGTTCAAAATCACCGCCTACCCAGCGATCGAACAACAGGCCGAAATAGCGGGCCAGGAAGGCATCCAACTGGTTGACACCCTCGCTGAGATCCGAATCGAAAAACCAGGTCACACGAGTGCCATCGCCCTCGGGTGCCAGCAGGAATCCGGTATCCGCGACGCCCTGCGCGTCGAAATCCAGACGGATATCGATGCGTTCATACGGTTTGCTGGCCACGATTTCCTGCCAACCGCTGCCGACCAGTTGCGGGTCGCCGTTCCAACTCAGCCGCGCACCCACACCGCTTTTCGGCCCGCTGGTAATAAACATGGCCTGTGGGTCCCTGCCCGCCCATGGAGACCACTTGTCAAAATACTGGTAGCTGTTGAGTATCGCGAAAACCACGCCCGCCGGACGCTCGATAGTAACAGAACGCTCCACGTGCACCTGCCTGGGTAACAGGTAACCGGTCACAACAAAGGCGGCGAGTAAAAACAATGCGAGGAGGAGGACTTTCTTCAAAATAAACCCCGGTCGTTGAATTCAAACATCAGGGTAAGTTCGACACGGTGATGGGTCAAGGCAAGTTCCTGTCGCCGCCAGATTCGTTTTCGTCATTTCCGGTTTCCAGGTCCAATAGTGATGCTTCCTCTGCTGAAACCTCCCGGGCCGTGTCTTCGGATGGTAATTCGCGTTGTGGAAACCACTCCGGCACGCCGTCATCGTCCTCCCAGGCATACCGCTTGACCGGCGCGATATCCCAACGCCGGTAGGCAATCGCCAGCGCAACACCCAGGATTGCACCGCTCAGGTGCAACTCCCATGACATGTTCGGGCGGATCGGTAGCACGCCCCAAATCATCGAACCGTACAGGAACCAGACCATCACGGATACCGCGACCGAACGCATGTCCAGCCTGAGCAGGCCACCGATGAAAACGTAAGCCAGTAGCCCGTATACAAATCCGCTGGCGCCAAAATGCAGGCTGGGCCGGCCGATAAACCAGGCCAACAAGCCAGATCCGATCCAGATCACCGGTATTACCCGCATCGCAGATGCCGGGTACAGGTAGAGGATGGCCGTAAGGCTTATCAGCAGTGGCAACGTATTGGAAAACAGGTGTTCGAAGCCGCCGTGCAGCAATGGTGCAGTAAATATACCAACCAGGCCTGGAATGTGCCGGGGACGCAGGCCGAAACGCGCAAGATGGAGACCCAACATACTGTCGGCTATCAAAATTAGCCACAGCAGCAGCACGGCCCACAGGGCAATCTTCAACGCCAGGCTGAAATTCCTCTGCGCTCGTTTGGAGGAAATGAACTGCGGATCGGGTTTGTTGATCAGCATACGCTATCTAAGTTCTTCAGGCAGCGCAGACGCGATCGTTTCCCGGGTCTGCTTCATCAACTGCGGGATATCCTCGTCCATCCAGTGCCCGTCGCTCTCGATTGCAGGATGGATGACCATGCGCATTTTTCCTGGATAGATCAACAATGAATTGGCTCTCTGGATATCACGCGCACCTATGATCGTGACCGGAAGTATGGGCAACTGCTGGGATGTGGCAAAGCGGAAAGCGCCCTTCTTGAAGGGCAGCAATCGGCCATCCTGGCTGCGGGTGCCCTCGGCAAAAAACAATATACCCACGCCGTTGCCGACCCGGTTGAGGGCATCGTCCACCGCTTTGCGGGTCTGCTCAGGGTTGCCGCGTTCCACGAAAATGTGCCCCAGGCTCGCACAGCCAATACCAACGCCCGGGACCTTTCTCAATTCGGCCTTGAGCACCCACTTGAGGTCCAGCTTCAACCAGCCATAAACAAGAAAAATATCGTACTGGCTCTGGTGGTTGCACACCACGACATAAGTCTGTTTGGGGTCGGCGTTATCAGCGCCCTCCACTTCTACCCTGGCCGGAGTCAACCAGCAGATGAGACGGCCCCAGCGGGGCGCAATCTCACGGCTCGCAACCTCCGGGTTCCAGATTTTTGCAGCCAGCACAGCCGCCCAACCGGATAACAATGTGTACAGCAACGCGACCGGCATCAACACCAGCCACACGTAAACCTGGTACACGGATCGAAGGACGATTTTCATTGGCTCAGACTAACCACAGCCCGGACTTGTTGCAATAACCCCGGGCGGTAAATCGCACCAGCTGAAACAGAATCCAACTACTTGCATAAGACCACGCTAAACCGGTGCACAATCTTCCGCGATGCTGGCGCGATTTGCGGGCTGAAAAAAAGGGGTGCAGAAACTGCACCCCTCTTTTTCAAATGCTCATCGATGACAAGCCTTGATACCTGGTATCAGGATCAGGCCGCGCTCTTCTTGGTGTCCTTCTTGACATCCAGCAAACGCGACTTGGACTTGCCGATCTTGATGGTGCGCGGCTTCATGGCCTCGGGGATTTCACGTTCGAGGTCGATGTGCAGCAAGCCGTTCTGCAGGCTGGCGCTGACGACCTTCACGTGATCTGCGAGGTTGAAGCGGCGCTCGAAAGAACGCGTGGCGATGCCACGGTACAGGTATTCACCCTGTTCCTCCTGTTCTTCCTTGCTCTGGCCGGTAACCGTCAAGCGGCTTTGTTCCGTAGTGATGTCGAGTTCGTCCTCGGCAAAACCGGCAACCGCCATGGTGATCCGGTAGTTGTCTTCACCCGTCATGTGGATGTTGTACGGGGGATAGCTGTTTCCCTGGTCATGGCGTGTCGCGGCGCTCATCAATGACGCGAGCCGGTCAAAACCAATGGAAGTCCTGTATAAAGGTGAGAAATCAAAAGTAGTCATTTCCGTATCCTCCTTTGAAGCAATTACGGTCTAAATGTTACTTCCGCCTTATGGCCGGAAGCTGTTCTGTGACCCCCGAAGGCTGCCACGGTTAAATAGATTGGGATTGTCCAAAAAAGTTCAAGGGTGAACCATGCAATTTTTTTAGGTCGTTTGGGAGCGGTCATTGGACTTCCGGTTATCGCCCGATGGATTACCGGTGTAGGCGCCTAGCCCCGCAGTCCTGTGGACTTCCCTCTCCCTCGAGCCAGCTTAACTATGCCCTAACCCAACGCCAGGCAATCAACTTTTAGTTTGGAGTATCACTGTCTGGACAATGAACTGTGAGCCAGGGGAGTGCGCTGCTTTTTTCAAAACCTTACGAAACAGGATGTTGAGTAAGAGCCCCCAGGGAAGGGTTTATGGCGTGTTTTGAAAAAATGCAGCCACTCACCCGGCATAACTTTACAGCATGGCGCCGCAAGACATCCTCCTTGGGCCTGTTCACACTAATTGGATTATCACTGCTGGAGGTCATTTTTACCTCCAGCTAGGCGGAATGAGTGTCGTTTGGTCGTTCCAAATAAGCGAATTCCAACAACGCTGTGGGTAAAAATGGCCCCAGCCCTTCGGGTTGTGGCTAAAAATGCGCCACTCGTCGTTGCTCGTCGCTCATTTAGAACCACTAAACTCGTTCCTCGCGCCTAGATTGGCGCATTTTTAGTCACAACAGTGACAATCCAATTAGTGTGAATAGGCCCTAGGGATAGCGGACAGAAATAACCTCGAAGCCGGTGACGTTTTCCGGCAACTCCACTTCGATGCAATCACCGATACCCTTGCCCAGCAACGCCCTGGCCACCGGTGAGTCGATGGAAATGTAACCCCTGCTGGCATCGGTTTCATCCACCCCGACGATGCGATA
>JAPHTE010000077.1 GCA_026196445.1 Lysobacterales bacterium | reverse complement strand
GGTACTGCGCTTCGTTTCCACAATTGGCAGGAAAGCGTACGTATCCACGTCCAGCGAGGGGTGGAAAGGCTACGCGCTCGATGTCTTCGACGAGGCAGCACTCAGGCGCTATTGGGATGCGGTGGTTGAGCCGCTCATCGACGACGCGGGCCAACTGGCAGGCACCACGCTGCGCTACCTGCACACGGATAGCTGGGAGATCAGGCCGACGAACTGGAGCACCGGACTGCTCGGCAAGTTCCGACATTACCGGGGATACGACCCTGTGCCATGGCTACCCGTGCTCGCCGGTCGAATCATCAACACGCGCGAGGAAAGTAACCGGTTCCTGGACGACTTTCGTAAGACCCTCGGTGACCTGGCCGTCGACCAACACTTCAGGCCATTTCGGGAATGGGCCCACGCACACGGGCTCGAAATCCACCCGGAGTCCGGCGGCCCGCACGGGGTGCCCATCGATGCCCAGCGGACACTTGGACAAAACGACGTACCCATGTCGGAATTCTGGGCCCGGTCGTGGCGTCATCGCATCGAAGACCAGGAACGATTCTTCGTCAAGCAACCAGCGTCGGCCGCGCACACCTACGGGCACAGGCTGGTCGCTGCCGAGGGGTTCACCACCATCGGGCCGCACTGGCAGGAAACGCTCTGGGACAACCTGAAGCCAGCCTTCGACTACGCCTCCACCGAGGGACTCAACCGCCTGTTCTGGCACGCTTTCGTGAACTCGCCCGCCGAAGAGGGCCTGCCGGGCATCCAGTATTTTGCCGGTACCCACTTCAACCCCAACAGTACGTGGTGGGACAAGTCCGGCCCCTTCATCGATTATCTCAATCGCTCCCAGTTCATGCTGCAGCGCGGGTTGTTCGTGGCAGACGTCCTTTACTTCTACGGCGACCACGTACCCAATTTCACGCAGTTGGGCAGTTCGGATCCCGCAAGTGTGGGCCAGGGATATGACTACGACGTGATAACGGAGGAAGCTCTGCTGACGCGAGCCAGCGTGCGCGAAGGCCGGATTTTTCTGCCGGACGGAATGAATTACCGATTGCTGGTGTTGCCGCCGCGGGATCTGATCTCCGTGGGCGTTTTACAGAAAGTCCGCGACCTCGCCGCAGCGGGCGCCACGGTGATCATGACCCGTCCGAATCGCCCCGCCGGGTTGACAGACCGGGCGGCTCGCCAACAAATGGTGTTCGCTCTTGCGGAGGAATTGTTCGGTCAATCGCCGGCGGGCGCTGCCCTTGACCGGCGCTTCCAATCTGGCCGCGTTGTCAGCGGACAAACAGCGCGGGAGGTTCTGCTAAGCAAAGGCATCCTGCCTGATTTCGAATACTTCGCCGCTGGAAAGCTAACTGAAGTCAACTACATCCACCGCCGCGACGGCGATAACGACATCTATTTCATCGCCAGCCGCGAAGGCGCACCCCTATCCTTACAAGCGACTTTCCGGACGACGGGCAAGGCACCGGAGTTGTGGGACGCGATTTCCGGTGAAACGAGATTTGCTTCGGCCTATTCCCAGTCAAATGACCGTACAACATTGCCGTTGGAATTTCCTCCTTACGGATCATTGTTCGTGGTTTTCAGGGAGCCCGCCGTGAATCACCCGCCAACTTCTGCGAGCAACGCGCCCGGATTCGAAGTGATTGAAGAAATCTCAGGTGCCTGGGACGTGGCGTTCGATCCGGCCTGGGGAGGGCCAGAAACAGCCCGGTTTCCCACCCTCGTCAGCTGGACAGAGCGGCCGGAACTGGGGATTCGTTATTACTCCGGCACGGCGACGTATCGCAACACCATCGACGTTCCGTCAGGCCTCGAAGGAAAATCCACCTGGCTGGACCTTGGCAGAGTTCGGGAACTGGCGGAGGTGAAGTTGAATGGCAAGTCCTGCGGAATCACGTGGGCCCCGCCGTTCCGGGTGGACATCAGCGAGGCGCTGAGGCCAGGCCGGAATCAGCTGGAGATCGAGGTCGTGAACTTCTGGCCCAACCGGATCATCGGCGACGATGCGTTACCTATGGACCAACGACTGACCCAAACCAATATCCGGCAGCTGAGCAGCGAGACCGCACTGATGCCGTCTGGATTGTTCGGGCCCGTCGTGCTACTTGAGAGGAAGGAGCCGGATTAACTGACCGGATCAAAACTATGATGAACGTTTCGAGATTGATATATATTAGCCTGGCCGCATTGGCTTTTTTTGGACAATCCCTTGCTACGGCCGGGCAACCGCCCAATATCATCCTGCTGATGGGTGACGACCACGCCTGGGATGAAACGGGTTACAACGGTCATCCCTACTTGCAGACACCGGTGCTGGACGAAATGGCTGCCACCGGCCTGCGCATGGACCGTTTCTACTCGGCCTCCCCGGTGTGTTCGCCCACCCGTGGCAGCGTGCTGACGGGCCGGCATCCCAACCGATACGGGGTGTTCTCGGCCAACTGGTCAATCCGCCCGGAAGAGATCAGCATTGCTCACATCCTCAAACAGGCCGGGTATCGCACCGGGCATTTTGGCAAGTGGCATGTCGGCCCGGTAAAGCAGGATTCCCCGACCAACCCGGGCGCGATGGGTTTTGACGAGTGGCTTTCGCACGACAACTTTTTTGAACTGGACCCGGTGTTGTCCCGTAACGGCGG
>JAPHTE010000396.1 GCA_026196445.1 Lysobacterales bacterium | reverse complement strand
CCTTCGCACCTGCGTTTACGCTCAGACTCCCAGGCCTCTTTTGCTTCGGTTGCCCTGGTGAGCGCTTCGAGCATCTCCGGTTGCTTTAGCGCTGTTTCCGTCATTTCCTTAAGCAGGCGTTTGTTCAGGTGCTTGATCTCGGCAGCGGGATAGACGTAGGGCTCGCCCGTCATCATCCTCTGGGATGCTCTTGAGAGCAGTTCCCTGTAAAGCTTCGTCCTGCATACGCGTTCCTTGATGTGGGTTCCGACAGACGCTTCCATGTAGCATCGGACTTCGAAATCATCATTTGTATTGAACGAATTAAAAAGATCATAGAGTTCATCCTCTGCCCGATAAAAATCATACTTCAGTGCGCCCAGGGGCTTGCTGCCAAGAACGAGGACTTCTTCCATCAGCGCCTGCGGTTTATCTTCCCGGGCCGGCTCACCTTGACCCATCCCGGCTATTGGCAGCACAAGCAGCAGCATGAGCCCGGTTGTTGCAGCCACGATATTTTTGAATCTGCGTTGTGTCGATATCTTCGCCATTTTCATCATCATAGCACCAACAAAATCATGGTATTCAAGCCAGTTTTTCAGCCACCAGCGAGGAAAATGCAATCCACGTGCCGGCTATGGCAAAGGAAAACAGGACCCGGGCCAGTAACAGTTTATCCATGCCGTCTCAGTCGTTCAGCAGTGATACCAGGCTCTCGTGCTGCAGTGTCTGGACCTGGTCCACGATAGGTGCGAGAGATGCCAGGCCGTCCTTTGCGAAGCCCGTCACCTGGTAGTGCTGGATGATTTTGGTTTCCTTGTCACCTACGGCAACAAAGCGCCATGACATGCCGCCGTGCACCCCCATCATCTGCAGTGGGCCCAAACCACCTACCATGCGTATTTCGTTGCCCGGGTCAATGTAGCTTACCGTCATATGCAGCGCCTGCTTGTCAGCAGATTTTTCACAGAAACAGCCGCCAACGTACGGCTCGATGTACAAACCCGAAGCGTCCCCGAACCAGGTGTGGTCAGCATTCCACCAGTCACCGACATTCAGGAACTGCCCGTAAGCCGTCTGCACGTCTACCGCGGCCGTGCGTTCAATTTTGATCTGGAAGCCGTTCGCACCGCTGGATATGACATCGGCACCGGCATTAATGGACAAGACCAACAATAACAACAGGTATTTTTTCATGGCAGGCTCCACACAGTTGATGGGCTAAAAAGTGACATGGTAAGGCAAAAATGCGCAACGGGCTCGTCATCTGCCAGTGTTCCGGCCCGGAAATTTTTCGGTTAATCGTCTTCCGAGGTTGACCCACGTGAACCATATTCTGACAATACGTTCCAATTGAACTTCAGGACCAGTGGAAATTTACTTGCCTTATTCATCTTCGAAGCAAACAAATCCGGTTATTCCGCGAAGTCTGCTGGCTATCCTGTTACTGGTTTGCTCATTTGTAATCATCGGCGGCTGCGCCGGCACCGCAAAAGGCAGGGGTACCTCGGTCTATTCGAGCCTTGAACGCAATGGTGTTTCCACACCGAAAAAATCTTCCGCCTCGGCACTGGTGACCATCCGCTATCCGGCGATGATCCACGCCAACGCAGAAAACCTCTATGTCAGTTCATTCGCCATCAACGCCATTGGCGGCAAGGTTCCATACGCTGTGCATGGCAACCGCCAGACTTCCAGGGTTGCGCAATCGGTGGTGGAAAAGTCCAGTTATTACGCAATGTCGTTGTACCGCGAGTTAAAAAGCACCTTGCCGGAAGGCACGGTGTTGCTGTCACCACACATCGTCGACTGGAACAAGGAACGCGGCCTGTACAGCCGCCCGGTGTTGGCTGCCGAACAGGTGCCCAGCGTTCTGACCATCGATTTCAACATCTATTCCTTCCCCGATGTCGGAGAGTTGATGGATGCACCCCCGGTCACCTTCGGCGACCTGGTGACCCCGCTGATCATCATCCGGAGCAGCCGCTGGGTGCAGCCATCGCTCGGTGGCCTGCTGTTGGCCAGTCCACCGTTAGCGAAATCTGCCTGGCGTCAGAACCGCGACACGGCCCGGGAGAACATCCGCGAGAAACTGCTGGACGACCCGGTATCTCACGATTCCTCACTCGGTTTCATCGCTTTCCTGCGTGAACGCGACGAGGCCGATGTCAGCCTTCCGTTCAGAAACAACAGCGGTCCGGGCCAGGATATCAACGCCGTGGAACCCTATGCACTGGAAAAAATCCAGATGGATGGAAACGTGATCGCGGCGCTGCCGGAAGACCACTCGACGGACCCTTTTGTAGGTGGCTTCGTCAAGGGCGTGAGCACACGCATCGTCGAGTTGCTGAACACCATCGATCATGACATGGCCACCTTTTTTGCCCGCCAGGCGGCCCTGGATCGCTTCGATCCGGAACTTGCAAAGGTATTTTACATGCAACCCGCCGACGAGAGTGTCAGGGCCCGTCTGCAACTGGCCGAGGCGCTGATCAGCGCAGAGCGGGAATTTCTTGCCGCGCAGTCGGACAGTATCTACGACGGCACGTACGATGGTAATTACGGCGCCAAGATGCGCAAGATCATCGCCGCCGAATACCGCATGCTGGAACAACGCCGACAACTGGCGCGCAAGCAGAACCTGACCACCGCTGTGGCCGTTGTGGCGCTGGCTGGTTCTGTTTACGGCGCT
>JAPHTE010000297.1 GCA_026196445.1 Lysobacterales bacterium | reverse complement strand
GCGCTGCCGTCGCGGGATGCCCACTCGAACTCGGTGGCCTCATGGATGCCTTCCCACCAGCCACGCCAGAATACGCAGCGTTTCAGCCCGAAGCCGGCAAGTATCTGCGGCAGTTGCTCGGTCTGGCCAAAAGAATCCGGCACGTAACCGATTTCCATGTGGCCACCGAACTCACGGCAGTCGCGGATGCCATACAGCAGGTTGCGCACGATGGACTCGGCACCGACCACGCACTGGTCGGTCTGCGAATACCAGGGCCCGATCTTCAACTTGCCGCCGCTGACCAACCTGGCGATGCGTTCGCGTTCATACGGCGCATTCTGCAGGTAATCCTCCAACAGCGACGTCTGTCCGTCGAGCACGAAGACGGGTAACCGGCCTGCCTCCAGTTCATCGAGCACCACGGCCAACGATTCCAGCAACAGCACCTTCGATTGGCGCGTCGTGAAATACCACTCGCGATCCCAGTGCGTGTGCGGCACCAGGATCACCCTGTGTGGCTTGCTTGCGCTGTTGCCCGGTGCCGCCATCGGTTCAATTCTGCCCGTCCTGCCCGCGTTGTTCCATTTTCATCAACGCCAGCGCGCAGGTCGCGATAATCGTGCTGCCAAGCGCAATAGAGAAAACGTAAATCGGCCAGCTGTCGACCGCCAGCCAACCGTAAAAGCCGCTGATCGGCGCCTTGTTCACCGCCCCCAGGCCCACGGCGGTGGCCGAGGCGGTGGCGGTGCCGATCACGTTGACCACGATCAGCTTGGGCCGCGCCAGCACGAAGGGGATGGCGCCTTCACTGACACCCACCAGGCCCATCACGATGGAAGCTTTGCCGGCCTCGTGCAACGAAGGCGGAAACGCGCTGCGCCAGATCACCGACGCCAGGCCAAGGCCGATCGGCGGCACGATGATGGCCAGCTGGGCCGCGGTGTTGGGATCGTAGATCCCTGACGCAAGCAAGGCCAGCGCCGTGGTTACCGCCGCCTTGTTGACGGGGCCACCCAGATCGAAGGCGACCATGCCGCCTACGACCGCCGCGAGTACGACCTTGTTGGTTCCTGACATGTCGGTCAGCCAGGTCTCGAGGCTGCGATTCAACGCAATCAACGGGTCACCCACGACGTAGAGGATGAACAGGCAAGTAATCAGCGTGGCCCCGAAAGGGATGATGAATATGGGCAGCACGCTGGCAGCCGCTTTCGGCAGCTTGATGGTCGTCGCCATCCAGCGCACCAGGTAACCGGCAAACAGGCCGGCAAACAGGGCGCCCAGGAAGCCGGTGCCGAGGTTTTGCGCCAGCAGGCCCGCTATCAGGCCGGGGCCGAGCCCGGGCTTCGAAGCGATGCCATAGGCAATATAGCCAGCCACGACCGGCAGCATCAGGAACAAGCCGAGGCCGCCGATCACGTCAAAGGAGTGGAGTAACCTCAGCAGTGCGCTGTCGCTGGCCGCGTAAGCAGCATCCCAGATATCCACGACGCCAAAAAATGACGCACCGATGCGCGCTGCGCCCATGATCACCGCACCTGCGATCACCAGCGGAAGCATGTAGGAAACCCCGGTCATCAGGGCCTGGCGGATCTCGGCGCCGACGCCTTTTTTAGGTGTATTTTTACTCTGGAATTTGGCCATGTCCGATGTCCGTTCAGCCGGCTTTTTCGATTTCGTCCAACAGGGCATCGATCACGGCTTCGCCCTCCCCGATCGGGTCTTCGACCGAACACTCGATGAACGGCAGACCCTCGAAGCGCTCTGCGCCTTCTATGGCCACCGCGGCGGCGATGATGACCCCATCCGCACGTTCGATGTCGGCCGTTTCGATCTCGTTGTCAATGCCCAGGCTGCCCTGGGTTTCCACCTTGATTTCGATACCCTTGGCACCCGCGTGTTTCTGCAGGCTTTCAGCAGCCATGAACGTGTGGGCGATACCCGTTGGACACGCGGTGACACATACGATAAACATGTTTTTATCCTCGTTTTCCTGTCTCAGTCTTCCACCGCGTCAACCAGGTAACGCAGCAGGCTATTGATGTCGGCGCAGGCGCGCAGGCCATTGCGGAATTCCTCGTGCATGATCCGCCGCGCCAGTTGTGCAAAAATCTTCAGGTGCGCCTCCCCGGCGTCGTGTTCATTGACGATCAACATGATCACGGTATCGACCGGTTCGCCGTCACGCGATTGCCAGTCAAGCGGTTCGGTGTAACGTGCCACGCACAGGCTGTTGTGGGCGACTGCCGCCGACTTGCAATGCGGAATCGCTATTCCGAAACCCAGGCCGGTCGAGAACACGTCCTCGCGTTGCCAAACGGCCGTCTCCAACGCCGCGGCATTTCCGGTACGGCCTGCCAGGTGCGCCAGGTCCACCAACTGCTTGATGGCCTCTTGCTTGCTGCCGGCGCTTTCTGCGAATACCACCAGGTCTTCGGAAAACAGTGACCGGCCACCGTGCCTGGCCTGGAAGCTGTCCAGTTCCGCGAGCACCGCTGCGCTGTTTTCACATGCAATCGCCCGGTCGAGCAACCGGGTGCAGGCGACGCTGTCGAGACGCGATAGCGCAGCCTTGGTGCGTGGAATCTGGGGCGCAACCAGTGAAATTTCGTCCAGGCCCATCCCAACAAGCAAGGGCAGCGCGCTCTCATCCGAGGCCATGTCGCCGCACAGGCCGGTGAAAACGCCGTGTGTTTTCGCTTCGCCCAGCAGTTCCCGCAAAAAACGCAGGAATGCCGGCTGGTAGTGATCGTACAATCCCCCGAGCCGTGGATTACCCCGGTCAGCCGCCATGAAGTATTGCAGCAAGTCGTTGCTGCCGATGGAAAAGAAGTCACTCATCGGCGCCAACTGGCCCATGGAGTAAACCGCCGATGGCACTTCCAGCATGATGCCGAACGGCGCCTTTGCTGCCTCGATACCGTCGGCCTCGAGCGTCTTGCAGACATCGTCGTACACGCCCCTGGCCCAGCGCAGCTCGTCGGGCGTGCTGATCATCGGTACCATGATGCGCAAGCCACCGTGCACGGCGGCACGCAGCATGGCGCGTAGCTGGGTGCGGAACTCGGTTTCCCTTTCAGGATAAAGCCGCGCCCCGCGCATACCCAGGAAGGGGTTGTCCTCCGCGGGACCCTGCAACCACGGTACCGGCTTGTCGCCACCAATATCAAAGGTGCGAATGATCACGGGCCTGTCACCTGCAGCATCGGCCACTTTCCGGTAGACCCGGTATTGCTCTTCTTCCCCGGGCGGTCCCTGGCGGCCGGTGAATAGCATCTCGGTGCGGAACACCCCGATACCCTCGGCGCCGTTGGCAAACACCTCCGGTGCCTCTTCCGGTAGTGCGATATTGGCTGACACTTCCAGCCGAACACCATCTCCGGTGC
>JAPHTE010000200.1 GCA_026196445.1 Lysobacterales bacterium | reverse complement strand
TGGTCACAACTGCAGATGTACTACTCCTGGAGTCCACCTATGGCGACCGCGAGCACCGTTCCATGGAAGAAACACTGGAGCAACTGGAGGCGATCATTGATGAAGCCTCGGCGAATGGCGGGAACATCCTGATCCCCTCTTTCGCAGTGGGCCGGACCCAGGAAATCATTTTCCGGCTCGGCGAGCTGTACCAGAAGGGTAAATTGAGGCAACAGCGCGTGTTCCTGGACAGCCCGATGGCCATCGCCACGACCAGGGTTTATTCACATTTCCAGCACGTGTACAACGCGGAAGACATCAACGCCATACGCCAGGGGGAAACCGGGACCTTGAGTACATTCCTGCCGACGCTTCGTTTTTCTGAAACGACCGAGGAATCCATGGCGCTCAACAGGATCGAGGCCGGTGCCATTTTCATTGCCGGCAGCGGCATGTGTAACGGCGGACGCATCAGGCACCACCTGAAACACAATCTTTGGAGACGCAACGCCCACGTACTCATCATTGGCTACCAGGCCTTCGGCACGCCGGGCCGGGCGCTGGTGGACGGTGCGGAAACTTTCAATGTAGCGGGTGAAAAAGTCGCCGTGAAAGCGACTATCCACACGCTGGGCGGTTTTTCAGCACATGCAGGGCAATCACAGTTGCTGGAGTGGGCGCTTCAATTTAATGAACCACGGCCCAGGTTATACCTGGTTCACGGGGATGCAGACGCAAAAATGGCGCTGAGCACGCGTTTTCAGAATCAGGGCTGGCGCGCCAATATACCTGAGCATGGTGAGAGTCTCTCATTTTAGGGTTTGCAAACCCAGAAAAATAGTTTCACTTCTCACCGGATTTTTCCTAGCCACAGGCAGGCAAGTTCCCGCCCCGGGATAGTCTGGTTTGCGGAAATGCGGGGCGGGACAGAACTAACTACCGAATTACCAGTTACTGCTCAGGTACACGCCATAATATCCGTTGCCAACAACCGGAGTTACTTCCAGGCTTTTGTATGACGAGGTGAAGACAAAACTGCTTAAAATTCCGATGGCGGCCCCCGCGACGACGTCTTCCACGTAATGTTTGTCAGCATTGACCCGACTGTACCCGACGTATGTCGCGGCAACGTAAGCAGGAACGGCGTATTTCCAGCCATAGCGCTCGTGGATGAAGGCTGCCCCCATGAAGGCTTTTGAAGTATGCCCCGACGGGAATGATTTGCAGCAATTCCCGTTTGGCCGTTCCTTGTCCGTGATAGATTTTAGCCCCGCGGTGACGATTTGCGATGCAGCGAATGATTCAAGAAACTGCAGCGTTCCCTCGTGTCCTTCCTCGTACAAAACAGCGCTCCCCAGCCCGGCCGCCAGGATCGCCCACTGTATTACATCTCCATTCTGTTCTGTTTGATCTTTTGCCAGGACTGTTTGCTGGACAAATAAACAGGCACAAACCAATAAATGTTTGAATGCCGTAGTCCATGATTTTCCCGACTTCCAAAACATT
Source organism: Lysobacterales bacterium (assembly GCA_026196445.1). GTDB lineage: Bacteria > Pseudomonadota > Gammaproteobacteria > Xanthomonadales > SZUA-36 > SZUA-36. Next base: position 558 of record JAPHTE010000200.1, on the reverse strand, counting down.
TTGTCATTCCTGTATTAAATCCCCTGCCGTCCGCAATGCTTCTGCCAGCTTACCACTGTCCCCGTCAATATTATCAGCGCTTTCAAGTCCGAGTATGGCCGTCATCAGAGGATAGACATCGACCATACTGACCGGGCCGAGTGAAACGCCCGGTTTGATATTTGGCCCGCTGGCAATAAAAAAACCATGCATGGCCGGGACTTCCGGCGCCCAGCCGTGGTCGCCGGCGAGTGGTTTACCGCCAGCCACGGGTATGACGGCGTACCCGGGTTCCGGCATCAGGATGAGATCCGGGAAACGCGGGTTGTCAGTGACATGCCAGTCAGCCGGCGCGCTGTCACGCGTGTAGGCCCGGCCGTGTTCCCAGTTACGGTTGACGGTCATGGCGAATTCGTTAGCCCTGTGCAGGTCCTCGTCGGCAAGGTGAATAAACAGGTAGGATCCACCTCCGACGAGCGGGGCATGACCGGTGTAAATGTAATCGGAGAGCACGAAAGGCGGCTTTTCTTTGTTGTATGTCGTTTGTCCGTGGTCAGATAGCACGATGATATTGACTTC
>JAPHTE010000445.1 GCA_026196445.1 Lysobacterales bacterium | reverse complement strand
TCTTGTTGGCGCTACATGCTTCAAAGGTCGTCGCGGTGTCGGTATTGCTGGGTGCGGAATCACCACCAGCACCCGTTGCATAGACACGGTAGTCATAAGTCGTCGACCCGTTCAGCCCGCTGTCCCTGTAACTGGTCACATCAGCGCCCAAGACGATGGGCGTCCAGGATGAGCCCCCATTGTCCGAGCGTTCTAGCGTGAAGCTCGCTTCATTACCCGAGTTATCTGTCCATGAAACATCGACGTGGTTGGCCGAGATCGCCGTGGCACTCAGCCCGCTGGGTGCCGTCGGTGGCGGCTCAACCAGCGTGACCGTGTCGGTGAAATCATCAGTCAGACCGTCGTCATCGGTCACGGTCAGGGTGACGTCATAGCTTCCATAGCTCCCATACGTGTGTACCGGGTTCTGCTGGATCGAAGTGTTGGTGTCGTCAAAATCCCACGCCCAGTTGACGATTGACCCATCGCTGTCCGTCGACGTATCGGTAAACGTTACCTCCAGGTCAGAAATGCTGAAGCTAAACCCGGACACTGGCGGCGCCTTCGGGTTAATGGTGACGGTCACCGTAGCGGTGTCCGTGCTGGATGGCTGACCATCCCAGGCCGTATACGTGAACGTATCCGTGGTCGGCAGTGTCAGGCCACCGTTGGCCTGGTAGGTGACATAGGTCGTGTTGTTGCTCACGCTGCCCTTTGTACCCTGTGTCACTGCCGATATACTCAGTGACTCGCCGTCCACTTCGTCGTCATTCAACAATACGTCGATGTCGACTGGATCGGTTTCCTTGGCAGTGGCGCTGTCATCCACGGCATCGGGCGCATCGTTAACCGCACTGACAGTGACCGTCACCGTGGCGCTGTCGGTGCCGCTGAAGGTGTCTTCGATGCTGTAGGTGAAATTGTCCGTTCCGTTGTAATTCGGATCAGGAGAATAGGCAATCGTGTCGTCCGGATTGACCGATGCCGAGCCGTTCGGCGGGTTACTGACCGAAACAACGCTGAAATCATCACCCTCAGGATCACTGTCATTACCGACTACATTGATGTCGACGGCGCCATCCTCGGCCACGCTGTCGGCGTCATCGACGGCCACCGGCGGCAGGTTCTCTGGCGTGTTGCAGGTCTTGGCATAGGTTGTTGCCCAACGGCCTGTGCCACCATTGTTCGAGCCACTGCGTGTGTCGGCCCACTGGTTGTAGACCCAAAAACAGCCGTCTGCCGGATCAACTGCTGTGCCACTGTAATCACCCCAACGATTGCGGCCGCTGTTGAAATCGCGAAAATACCAGTCGACGCCTTCCCTCACGATCACCGAACTACCCATGAAACCCGCGGGGTCGCTGGCTACACGCCCCGCAAAATATGCACCTGCGTATATGCTCGGTGCCGAGGCTGAAAAACCGACAACAACGTCCTCATTCGCATTCACCGCGATGGAGGGAAAGGTCGTGTAAGCACCGGTTGCAATGTCCTCCCCGCCAATGGTGCCGCTGTCAGCAATCGTCAGACTGCCCAGGTTACTGGTGTCAATCTTGATCCACATAGCCGTCGCCTGCCCGCTATCCGGACCGCTATTGGGGTCGATCGTCGTTGTCATCCACAAGTAGCCATCACGCCACACCGCGTCGAGGGCGCGACGGTCATTGGAATTAATCAATTCCGAGGATCCGGTCTGAGGCATGTCGGGCAGCCCGCCGGCGAGCAATTCGATATCACCCAGTGAAATATACTGCTGTACAAATGATGGCGAACCCAGTGGATCATCGAGCCTCACGACCTGGACATATTCAGTTCCACCACCATTGATGCCTGAATAACTGACCAGGAATACGCCGACACCGGTCGCCGGACTGGCACCAAACATGTGAGAAACCTGGGTGGTTGTTGCGATACCACCGCCTGCGTAGGGGTTCAGCTCACTTACGACCAGCGTACCGCCACTGTCGTAAAGACCACCGGTGCCCACGCCTTTTTCCAGTATCCACACACGCGAGCCATTGCCGCTCCCGCCACCGAATGGGAACAGGTTCGCAGCGATATAAACCGCCTCTTCATCCACCCCAAAACCGGGATAATCCGCCCAATTATCGACACCTCCGGCATTTACCACAGTATCGAATTCTGCAAAATACCAGGTCCCATTAGGATCACTATCGTCGGAAACTGCGACAAACATTCGTGATGTGTCGGCGGCATCGCCATACGCCACCTGTGTCTGTTCCATCGTAATAACCACCCAGCGATCCTCATACTGGTCATAGAGCACCTTGGGGTCAAAGGTGGCCGTCAATGGTGACAGGGCGGAAAAAAACGTTTCAAGACCATAACGATTGTCGAGCGCGCCATCTTTTTGATGGAAAGAAATGGTGGTATTGACCACGTTGACAAGGTGGTTCGGACCAGCTGCCGCGTGATTATCCGGTGGAATAAATATGAACCCGCCGTTGTATGTCGCGTTGTCATCAAAACCCGTGGAATCGAACCGCGCATCGACACCATCCAGTGCGAGTGGTACCGGGTCTTCGACACCGATTGGCTGGGCGTACTCGGGCGCCGGAATCCTGAAGGATTTCCGGCCGCCACCCGCACCGGCAACTGGAATTTCGAAGTCAGGCATACTGACCCGCAAGTGCGGCGTATTTTGTCGATAGGTGGCACGCGGGTTTCGTTTCACTGAGGGAACGACGATCTTCGCGATGGCGGCGGCGTTCGGGTTAACCGGCTGGGAAGCCACTGGATATGGCACCCAGCTTATTTCGGGCTTAGCCTCACTGTCGCTCGCCTCAGGTGCGTAAGAATGCATTCCCGTGTTGACACAGGAACCGGAAATCGCCAAGACAAAAACGGCGGCCACGACGAGTATTAGCCGTCGACGCACGTACTGCAATCTGATCATGAGTATATGCCCTCTAATACGGCGCAACGCTTCCATGCGCTAGCGTATGCCCCTTAGTGGCTATGATTGCAAATAAGGCGGCACCAATCAAACACTAACGCCGAATCGCCAGCAGCATAGGTGG
>JAPHTE010000186.1 GCA_026196445.1 Lysobacterales bacterium | reverse complement strand
GCAATCGACAGGCGTTCCAGGTTGATGGTCACCATTTTTCGCTCATCGGAAAGCGCGTAGTAAGCAGCCAGCGCTTCGTCCAGCCGATTGGACCGGGTATGGATGTCCATCTGTATTTCCATAGGATGAAGCGCCCTCTCCATAACGGCAAGACTCACTTCCTTGAAATAGTCCATCTTGAAAACGAGCAGGTGGCCAAAAGCTTTGCGTGGAAAATCACGGTAGATGTCCGCCATTCCGGTTTCCGAACGAATGCGTCTCTTTACCTGGAGCAAGCCTAAGCCGACCGGATTATCCGCCAGCCGCGATTGCAATTGCGCCGCCTGCTCAGGACCCAGGTAGGTCCAGGCCAACTCTGCGGCGATCATCTTTCCGGTACGGTCGAACGGATCGCGGTCCAGGGACATGAGTATGCCTTCCCATGCGCCCTGTATCTCACCCATGGCACTCAGGACCTGCGCTTTTTCCCGGTAGGCGTACGCCAGGTTGGGATTGTAGGACAGTGCGCGGTTGAGGCTGTCGAGCGCCTCCCTGAAACGGTACTGTTCGTAATGCATGCGCGCTTGCACAGAATGCGCCTCTGCGGACTGTGGGTCGATGGCCAACGCACGATCAATATTCGTCTGGGCCAGCACATAGGCCTCCTGCTCCGGTATTTCACCCCAAAATCCCGTTTCTCTCAAATACAGCACCATCAGTGCGCGCCCGGCCCATGCGGCGGCAAAATTCGGGTCTGCATCGGTTGCCTGGCGGTACAGGTTCAAGGCGGCGCGAAGGTTATCACCACCCCCCAGTCTCTCATTCTGGCGTCCCCGGAGGTAGGCGTCGTAAGCGGCCAGGTTGGTGGTCGGGGTTGTCGAGATTCGCTGTTCTTCTTCGGGTGAAAGCTCGGTTTTCAGGGAACGCGCAATGATTTGGGATATTTCGGTTTGTATTGAGAAAAGATTTTCGGCCGTCAATTCACGATCATATGTTTGCGCCCAGAGGTGTTCATCCGTGAGCGCATCGATCAATTGGACATTGACGCGGACCGTGCCACCCGACCTTTGCACGGCGCCTTCGAGAACCGCTGCCACGCCCAGTTCGCGTCCGATCTCCGGAATCGATAAGCGGGTGTCCTGGTAGCGCATCACGGAAGTGCGCGAAATGACTTTCAGGGACCCGATCTGGGCCAGGTTCGACAACAACTCGTCGTGGATGCCCTCGGTAAAAAAGACGTCGTCTTCCAGCTTGCTGCGGTTGTCGAATGGCAATACGGCTATCGAGCCGCTTTCAACACCGACGGGTTCGACGCCGGACTCGGCCGGTGCGATGGCTTCCCCTGCGGCCGCGGGTTCGGCGGACTGCTCGAAGTCACGGTCCGAAAACCGTGACTCCCAGACAAAGTAACCCAATGAGAGCACCAGCAAGACGAGGATCGCACGGTCCAGCTTGCGTGCCGTAACCGGTGAGATGGAATGCGCCTGGTCGATCTCCGATTCGCGCTTGATCCCTTCGGGGGTAACCTCGTAGACCCAGGAAAAAAACAGGACAACCGGGAAACCCAGGGCAAAGATCAGCAGGATGGTCTGCATTGCCCACGCGGGAGCACCGATAGTACCCAGCACCAAGTCTGCTACCTGCGCCAGGAGCCAGGTGGAAATGACATAGCCAATTGCTGCCCGGAAGACGTTGCGACGTTTTAGTTCACTAATAAATGACAAGAGTTGGTTTCTTTTTGTTTGCTAATGAGGCTAAGCATAGTTGTTTAACCGACAAATGCCAAAAGAATCATTGGAAACAAGAGGCTCGCGATTGGTTGAAGGACTGCATTTGGCCTTCAGCTGACATCGACATTTCTACGGGGCGAAAGTCCGGTATCCAACGCAAAGCGGCCAACCGCCACCCCTGCGTCAACACTCGCTGATAGTTCCTTTAATGCAGGTATCAAGTAGGGAAAGAGAATAAAGCCCTAAGTTAAAAGGGCTTTATTTTCTGTGCCTTATGGCACTATTTAGCGGGAAGGGAGGGATTACTCGGGCTATCCCTGCCCTCGCCCCTTTCGGGGCCGTCTTCGCTGCGCTCGACGTTCAAAATCGTTCCGGACGATTTTGTCGAACCCCAGTGCTGCGCACAGGGTTTTGAATCATACCGACCTCTTCGGCAAAAATGAAAAGCCCGCGCAAGGCGGGCTTTTCATTTTCTGGCGGAGAGGGAGGGATT
>JAPHTE010000229.1 GCA_026196445.1 Lysobacterales bacterium | reverse complement strand
GGGCCTGGTAAAAGGCAGTTCGGTGACACTGGCATAACTGACATTGCTATTCATCGCCGGGTGAGGGGATGTCCTGTCATGGGAACAGGCATACGATAACAGAACCGCGCAGGTGAGCAGGCAGGCGGACTTCATCATGTCATCGGCCCTTTGTAAGTCAGCTTCATCTAATGGGGTTTCGCCAATACCCGCACGGGCACGTCCAGGCCGAATTCGAATGAGTCGAAAAATATGCGTCGTTTTTCCGCGCCGTGGTCCAGGAAAGCGGTACGGCCGGTTTCCACCATCGCCGGCGGGCCGCTGATATAGATATCGAAGGCCGACAGGTCCGGGTAGGTATCCAGCACTGCCTCGTGCACCAGCCCGGAAAAGGCGTCCTGCGCTTCACTGCTGCTGGTCTCTGAAAGCGCGCTGGTATAAAGAATATGCGCGTTGTCGTGTTCCCACTGCTTTACCTGTTCGTGCATGTAAAGCTCCGCTTGCGTTGCTGCGCCCCAAAACAGGTGCAACGGGCGTTTGTCCCCGTCGGACAGCAGGCACTCGATCATTGATTTCAATGGCGCAAAGCCGGTTCCGCCACCGACCATCAGCAACGGGCGTTCAGTCCTGTCGTTGCGTACAAAAAAGGTTCCCAGCGGCGCCTCGAAACGCAGGATGTCGCGAACCTTGAGCTCATCGAAAACCCAGCTCGTATAGCCGCCGCCTTCCACGTGGCGGATATGCAGTTCGACGACGTCCTCGGACTGTGGAGGACTGGCGATGGAAAATGCCCGCCGCTTGCCCTCCGGAGCCAGTATTTCCAGGTATTGGCCGGCCAGGAACTGCAGGCGCTGGGCACTGGGCAGTTTCAACCTGATGCGCATGACATCAGGAGCCATCAATGTCTTTTCAATGACGCGGGCAGGCATTTTCCGTACCTGGATATCACGCACGGCCTCTATTTCACGCGCCTGGATCACGAGATCGCCACTGGGGGCCGCCTGGCAGAACAGGGCCTTGCCCTGTGCGATTTCGCTATTTTCGAGTGCCAGCGGCGGGTGGAACGGGTAATGCACCTCGCCCGATTCCAACTGTCCCTTGCAGCTGCCACAGGTCCCGTTTTTGCAACTGTAGGGCAACATCACGCCCTGGCGCAGGGCGGCGCTCAATACGGATTCACCTTCCTTGACCGTGAAGGTAATGCCGCTGTTCAAGTTCCTGACCTGGTATTGTTTCATTAAATTATTGGCTGTGTAATCAATGGCAAAAAATGAACGGGTGCACATTGTCGCTGATGTGTTAACCTTTTCGCCACTTTTCTGAAAGCCGGGAGCACGATCACCGAGCCATGCTTTCCATTGTTGCCGCCATTCCCCGGTTTGTTTTCCGCAGCCTGATGTTAACCGGTTTTCTGCTGTTCCTGCTGATGCCAACGGTGTTTTTGATCAGCCGTAACCGCAACCGCAAAACAGGAGAGGGCGCAACAAAAGCGGACCAGGCAGCCGTGCGGCTTGCGAGGAGCCTGGCCTGGCTGTTCGGGATCAAGGTCGAGATCACGGGCGCTCCGGTCAGCGGGGCGGTGCTGTTTACTGCCAACCATATTTCGTGGCTGGACATTCCGGTAGTGCACAGTGCCTGCGCTATGGGGTTCGTAGGCAAGGCGGAAATCGAGCAATGGCCGATTTTCAGCTTCATTGCCCGTGCCGGCGGCACGATTTTCCATCAACGCGGCAGCCATGATTCGGCCACCGGTGTCGCGCATGCCATGGAGCAGCGTTTGCTGGAGGGCCGGGCCGTGACCATCTTTCCCGAAGGCGGCATCAAGCCCGGCGTGAAGGAGGTGCGTGTCTTCCACGCCCGCATGTACCGTCCCGCTGTCGAGGTGGGTTGCCCGGTGCAACCGGTCATGATCCGATATATGCAAAATGGGCAGCAGGATCACGATTTTTCCTTCCGTGTGGGCGAGAGCATGATGAGGAATATCATTCGCGTGCTGGCGCGGAAGGGTGTTACGGCAGAGCTGTGTTTCCTGCCGCCGATCGAGGCCGCCGGCAAGCCACGCCGTGAACTGGCGGAAGCATCGAGGGCGGCAGTGATCAATGCCTACGAGTCCTAGCGAGCAAGTACAGCAATGAAACAAGACAATTTGAACCCGGAATTGTTTTACCCCGCGTTTGGCCTGCGCAACACGCACACACAATCGGTGCTCAACAGCGGCGTCTACCGGCGCCGGATTGTCAGTAATCGCTCGAGATCCATGCTGGAGGCGGGTCAGAAGTGGATCGTGGACGGTGGTGATGGCGTGCGTCTGCTGGGGTACTATTCGGCGCAACCGGCGCAAAGCAGGGGGCTGGTGATCCTGTTTCATGGTTGGGAGGGCAGCAGCAGTTCCAACTACGTCATCAGCGTTGGCGGTGCGTTGTTTGACCAGGGTTTTGACATTTTCCGGTTAAATTTCCGCGACCACGGCGGCACGCACGACATGAACCCGGGTATTTTTCACTCGTGCCGGCTGGACGAGGTCGTGCACGCGGTCAAGGAAATCGAGCAACGTACCGGTAGTGCAGGATGGATGCTGGCCGGCTATTCGCTGGGTGGCAATTTTGCCCTGCGGGTCGGCTTGCGTGCTCCCTCTGCGGGCCTTGCGTTGCGGCGCGTGGTGGCGGTGTCTCCTGTCATCTCACCAGCCAATACACTGGTGGCTATGGAAAGTGGCCCGGGTGGCAAGTACGAAGAATATTATGTAAAAAAATGGGCCAGGTCCATGCGTCTCAAGCAGGCACGATTCCCCGATGCTTACGACTACGGGACATGGTACGGGCTTGCGGGGCTGCGTCAGAAAACCGACTTCATGGCCACCCGTTATTACGAATTCGATACGCTGGAGGATTATTTTGAAGGTTACTCGGTTGCCGGCGACCGCCTGGCGGCCATGCAGGTGCCAACCACCATACTGACGTCCGAAGACGACATGGTGATACCCGTCAGTGATTTCCGGAACCTGCCGGACAATGAAAATATCGAGTTATTGATCACGCGTTACGGCGGGCATTGCGCGTTCCTGCAGAATTGGAAAATGGATTGCTGGGCTGATGACCTGATCGCGGCCCGCATGCTCGATTGCAGTATTTGATTTCCAAGGCATCCCTTGGATTGACCGATGATGACTCCTGATTCGGCAAATAAGTTGCTTCGGCTGGTAAAACCTTTGAGAATAGCAGCGAACCTCGCGTTCACAGGACCTGAACCATAACTGCGGCCTGCGGCGTTCCTGCTGCAATACCTGAGAGGCAGGGTGTATGGAAAGATGTCCGGTATGCAAATGGGGCGGCAACGATGTCGCCTGCCAGACTGAAGAGGTAAAAACCTGGGTCGATTGCCCGCGTTGCGGACGGTTCGCGCTGGAAAACACCTGGTTGCAGGGCGTCCGGGGCGGGTCAGTCGCAGCTGATTACAGCGACCGTCAAAAAGCCGTGCTGGGATACGCCATCCGCAAGTCCAACCCCGAAAAAGTCTGGAATGAAGCCAGTCTCCGCAAAACGCTGGAAGGGGACTACCTGCCAAGCGTGGCGGAACAGGTCGAAAACCTCATTTATTATCTCGGTTGCCAGCAAAAAAGTGCAGGTGACCGGATCGAACTGCTGTACCTGAAGGTCCTTTTCCTGATCGGCGCCATTGAATCCCACGATGTCATGTTCCTCATCAGGGGTTTGGTCGAGGAGAATGTCATCGTCGGTTCACTCGGCAGCCAGAGCGCCAGCATCGTGCTGACGATCAAGGGCTGGGACCGTTTTGCGCAACTGGCCAAGGGTGTCGAAGCGCGTGACCAGGGCTTCATGGCGATGCCGTTCGGTTACGAGGCTTTAACGAGGATCTTCTATGAGTGCTGGAAGCCGGCGGCCGAGCAGACCGGTTTGCCGCTGGAGCGCCTGGACGACAACCCCAAGGCGGGTTCGATATCGCACCGGATGCAGGTAGAGATACGCCGTTCCAAGTACCTGGTCGCGGAGTTGACATACAACAACCCGGGCGCCTACTGGGAAGCCGGTTTTGCCGAAGGCCTTGGCAAACCTGTTATCTACCTGTGTGAAAAGTCTTTCTTCGATGATCCCGAAAATGGCATTCATTTTGATGTCAGCCAGAAACAGGGGGTGATCTGGGAGGCGGACAAGCTAGACGAAGCAAAGCAACAGCTGAAGGATATCATCCGCAATACCTTCCCCGAAGATGCAAAAATGTCGGATGACAGCGATGACTCGAGGGAATGTTGTTGATGGACGTGGTGAGTCATGTCGCTTTACGGTGAGCTCAAGCGCCGCAATGTTATCCGGGTAGCCGTCGTCTATTTGGTGGGGGGCTGGTTACTGACTTTACTGGCCGCAGTTACGTTCCCGTACCTCGGCGTTTCCGACTGGTGGACCCATTTTCTGGTAATCGTATTGGCGCTCGGTTTTTTGCCAACCATGGTTGTCGCCTGGTTATTTGTCATCACACCCGGGGGTGTGATCCGTGATACGCCCATAACGCAATCCTCAGCAAAACCCCTGGACGTTTTCATAATGGCCCTGGTCATTGCGGCGCTGTCGTTATTCCTGGCCGGCCATTTTTGGTTTGCCGGCGGGCCCATCGAGTCAAATTCCGTCACGCAGGATCGCGTGGCTGCAAATGGACTGGCCACAACCCAATACCCGGCCCATTCGATCGCCGTGCTGCCATTTGTCAATATGAGCGATGATGCCAGCAACGAATACTTTTCAGATGGTATATCGGAAGAGTTGCTCAACCTGCTGGCGCGGGTCCACAAACTCCGCGTGATTTCACGCTCTTCCGCTTTCTCGTTTAAAGGCAAGGACCTGGACATACCCACGATTGCTGCCCAGCTCAACGTGGCGCATGTCCTTGAAGGTTCCGTGCGCAGGGCAGGTGATAGGGTGCGCATTACCGTGCAATTGATCGATGCGCGTTCCGATACGCATCTGTGGTCTGAGACATTCGACCGGGAACTGGATGACATCTTCGCGATACAGGACGAAATCGCCTCGACGGTTGTGGAACAGTTGAAAGTCACCTTGCTGGGCGAGTCACCAACCAGCGAGGAAGTCGATCCGGCGGCATACATGCTCTATCTGCAGGCGCGTCACCTTGGCAACCGGGGAACAGCCACGACGACCGAGCAGTCAATTGCGCTGTACCAGCAAGCACTGGCGGTTGAGCCTCGCTACGCCTCAGCCTGGAGCGGCCTTGCCAACAGTTACCTGAACCTGTATTTACATGGCCAGCTGAGTCGTGAAGAAAGTACGCACCTGGCCCGTGAGGCTTCCCAGCGGGCCCTGGAACTGGATGCGGATCACGCGCCGGCGTACGCGCACCTTAGCAGGATTGAATTGACCTACGATCGCGACCTCGCTGTTGCGGCTCAGCACTTGCAACACGCCTTGAAACTCGAGCCGACCAATCCCGAAATCCTCCACCGGGCGATCGTAATGGCCTACCGCCTTGGCCGTATGGATGATGCAATCCGGATCGGGAAATACACGATCGAACGTGACCCGGCGAACCCGGAAAGCCACTATTACATCGGTTTTGCTTACCTGTGGGCAGGACAACTGGACGAGGCTCTCTCGGCTTTTGGAACCACGTTGATGCTAAGCCCGGAATACACTTCCGCGCACTACCGGAGGGGTGTGGCGCTGTTACTGAAGGGTCAACCGGAGGCAGCGCTGGAAGAAATGTTGCAGGAGAAGCATGCGGCCAAGCAATTGGAAGGCCGCGCCATCGCCTACCACGCGCTGGGGGAGGATGGGAAATCGACTGAAGCACTGCGTGAGCTGATTGAAAAATACGAATTCAATTCTGCTTACAACATCGCCTATGTGCTGGCTTACCTGGGAGAGAACGACCGTGCATTTGAATGGCTGGCCAAGGCGGCAGAGTACCGCGACTCCGGCCTGACCCAGATGGCCCACCAGCCTGAATTTGCCAATATTCACGACGATCCGCGTTGGTTGCCGGCGCTCGAAAGCGCGGGTGTTGCCCCCGACCAACTGGCTGCGATCGGGTTCAACGTGTCGTTGCCGTAACCGACCATGTCGCTTTACGGTGAACTCAAACGGCGTAACGTCATCCGGTTTGCTGTCGCGTACCTGGCCGGGGCGTGTTTGTTGGCTGGGCTGGCCATCAAGGTGTTTCCGTATTTTGGCTGGCCTGCAGCAAATATCCGATTCCTGTTGATCGTATTGGCGCTCGGTTTCCTGCCTGCACTGGTAATTGCGTGGTCTTACGTGTTAACCCCCGAAGGCTTGATACGAGACGCATCGGTAGCACGCTCCTCCGCCCGGCGCATGGACGTGGTCGCGAGTAGCCTGGCCGTGGTGGCATTGGTTTTTATCGCCATTGTGTGGATTTGGTCAGCCTTCGAAGCCACGGCTGAGCCAGCAACCGATGCTATTGCAAAACCTGGCATGGAAGCACAACAGTCTGAGATGGCGGCACCAGTTTACCCGGCCAATTCCATCGCCGTCATGCCGTTTGTCAACATGAGCGACGATGCGTCCAATGAATACTTTTCTGATGGAATTTCCGAAGAACTGCTGAACCTGTTGACCAAGGTGAGCGATTTGCACGTAATCTCGCGTTCATCGGCGTTTTCGTTTAAGGGCAAGGATTTCGACATTCCCACGGTAGCCAGCAAGCTGCACGTGGCGCACGTGCTGGAAGGCTCAGTGCGCAAGGCCGGGGAGAGAGTGCGGATAACGGTCCAGTTGATCGATGCACGTTCCGATACACACCTCTGGTCGGATACTTATGATCGGGAACTGGGTGATATTTTTGCCATACAGGACGATATCGCGCGCACGGTAGTGCAGCATTTGAAAGTGAAATTACTGGGGCAAGCACCGACCTCCAGCCAGATTGACGCACAGGCCTACACCCTGTACCTGCAGGCGCGGTTCCTGGGCCGCCAATATAATAAAGCGAGCCTGCAACGCTCGAACGATCTCTATTTTCAGGCTCTGGCTATCGAGGAGGATATCGCCGCCGCCTGGAGCGGTCTGGCCACGAACTACACCAACCAGGCGATGAATGGCTGGTTGCCGATGAAGGAAGGTTTCCCCCGCGCCAGGTTAGCGGCTGAAAAGGCTTTGGAGATTGATCCGGATTATGCCCCGGCCCACGCCAACCTCGGCTGGGTTGCTTACGGTTTCGATAACGACGTGGCCAAGGCGGCCCGCCACTATCAGAGAGCGCTGGAGCTTGACCCGTCGAATACTTACATTCTGCGTAGCGCAGCCGTGTTGCTGAGCAGCCTGGATCGTCTGGACGAGGC
>JAPHTE010000248.1 GCA_026196445.1 Lysobacterales bacterium | reverse complement strand
TGGTCGGTATGGCGTGACCAGCAACTCGGTGAGGTGCGTATGCAGTTGTTTCGTCATAAAACCGCAAATTTGAAAGACGATGAATGAAAACCGGTAAATCTACGGTCTTAGTATCTGAAGGCAGGCCCCACGCCTGTTTTCAGTCCCTGCTTTGAGGCCGGCCTAGTGCCGGCCTTTTTTATTGAGGAGGCTCCTGGAGCCCGGTGGACTAGCCCGATCTTCGGACCAATCTGTCCTAGACGCACGCAATATTCGGGTTAGAATACGAATCCTTACAAATTCAGCAGGATTAACAAGCGATGAGATCCCCCCGCGTGGCGGTTTACCCGGGCACTTTCGACCCGATCACCCATGGTCACACCGACCTGGTCACGCGTGCCGCGCGCGTGTTTGACAGGGTTATCGTGGCGATCGCCGAGAGCCCGCACAAGGAACCGTTCCTGAGCCTGGAGAGACGCATCGAGCTGGCCGAATCGCAACTCAACAAGCTGGACAATATTGAAATCGTCGGTTTCAGCAACCTGCTGGTGGATTTCGTTCGCCAACAGGGCGCCACCGTCATCGTGCGCGGCCTGCGCGCGGTGTCGGATTTCGAATACGAGTTCCAGCTCGCCAGCATGAACCGCAACTTGTGCGAGGACGTGGAAACCATGTTCCTGACACCGGATGAGCAATTTGGCTTTATATCCTCGACACTGGTTCGGGAAGTCGCCCGGCTGGGTGGTGATGTATCGCAGTTTGTCGGCGCGGAAATCGAGGCCGCCATGAAAGAAAAGTTTGCACGTAAAGGTAACTGAACTTGGCTTTAATCATTACCGAAGAGTGCATCAACTGCGACGTATGCGAGCCCGAGTGCCCCAATGAAGCCATCTACCAGGGCCTCGAGATTTACCATATCAACCCCGATTTATGCACCGAGTGCGTCGGTCACTTCGACACGCCGCAGTGCGTGGAAGTCTGCCCGGTGGAATGTATTCCCAAGGACCCCGGGCGCAAGGAAACAGAGGAGCAATTGTGGGACAAGTATCGAATGTTAACCAAGGGAGAGGGGCCATGAAAGCTCGCCTGTGCATGGTCCTGCTGCTGGCAGTTTTTATTCAGCCGTTGCAGGCCGACAAGCCCGGCAAGGCGGCCATCGCCACCGCGCACTACATGGCGACCGAGGCGGGACATGAGACCTTTGCGATGGGCGGCAACGCCTTCGATGCAGCAGTGGCGATCAGCGCTGTGTTGGCGGTGTTGGAGCAAACCAGCTGTGGCATTGGTGGTGGCGGTTTTTACTTGATCCACCGTGCCGAGGACGGCTTCGAAACCATGATCGACGCGCGTGAAATGGCGCCGGCGCTGGCCCACCGGGATATGTACCTGAACCCCGACGGCACCGCCAACCATGACCTGTCGAGAAGTGGCCCGCTGGCAGCCGGAATCCCGGGCCAGGTCGCCGGCATGGAACACCTGGCTGCCAAGTACGGCAAGCTGCCGCTGGCCGTGAGCTTGCAGCCTGCCATCCGCATCGCCCGGGATGGATTCCCGGTCTACACCAAGTTCCTGGGCATGTTGAGCAGAACCGAAAAGACCATGCGCCGCTGGCCGGCAGCCCCCGAGGTATTCCTGCCCGGTGGAAAACTCCCCGAAATGGGCCAGGTCATAAAGAACCCGGACCTGCTCAAGGTGCTGGAGAAGATTGCTGCCGAGGGCAGCGATGGATTTTACAAGGGTGAACTGGCCAGCAAGCTGGTCGACGGCGTACGTGACGCCGGTGGCATCTGGAGCATGGAAGATCTGGCCAACTACGAGGTCAAGGAGCGTGAGCCCATCCGCACAAGGTACCAGGAATATGAGCTGGTCACCGCACCACCGCCGTCATCGGGCGGCATCGCGATCGCCGAAATGCTGAATATCATCGCCCCGTACCAGGTATCGCAACTGGACCGTGTGCAGCGCACGCACCTGTTGGTGGAGGCCATGCGGCGTGCCTACCGCGACCGGGCGCTGTATCTCGGTGATCCCGATTTTTACGAGGTACCCGGTCAAATGCTGACGGATGCCAATTACGCGGCTGGACTGCGTGCCGGTATCCGGTTTGACAAGGCCACGCCCAGCGCCATGCTGCCGGGCAGGGACATCCAGCCGGGTGGCACGGATACCACGCATTTCTCCGTGATGGACGACGAGGGCAACATGGTGGCCGCCACGCTGACGGTCAACACACCGTTTGGCTCCAAGTTCATGGTGCCGGGCACGGGTTTCATGCTGAACAACGAGATGGACGACTTTTCCACCAAGCCCGGCGAGCCCAACGCCTGGGGCTTGATCGGTTTTACCGCCAACGAGGTCCAGCCACACAAACGGCCACTGTCCAGCATGTCGCCGACGTTGATGTTTGGTAAAGACCGCCAGGGCATCATCGGCACGCCCGGTGGCAGCCGCATCATCACCATGGTGCTGCTCGGTGTCCTGGATTTCTTCGAAGGCAACGGGCCGGAATCATGGGTCTCACTGCCGAGGTTCCACCACCAGTACATGCCTGACACGATATTTGCCGAGCCGGGGGCATTTTCACCGGATGAAGTGGCTGCCCTGGAAACCATGGGCCACGCGATTGATGTCAAGTCGTATACCTGGGGCAATATGCACGGTGTGATGTGGAATCGCGAAACAGGTGAGGTCAGTGCCGCCTCGGATAAACGGAGCGATGCGGGATTGGCCGTTGTCAGGTAAGAATAATTTTGAGTTGGCTAGCAGGCGGAGATGGATTTTTTCCGAGACACGCCGTGGATACATCCCTGTAGGCTCTTCCACAACATCCCTGTTGTGGAAGGTCTCAGAAAAAACCATTCACCACCTGCTGGAATAAATCAGTAATTATTGTTAGAGCCGCCCTCGACCACGGAATGTGACCACCGGCGGTGATCGTTCCTAAAAGGATCGCTTTCACTGTTGGAGCAACCTTCAGGTCGTGATTATGCTAAGCAGGACAATAAAATTGGAGACGAACGTGAAAAGATTTTTTTTAAGCCTGGCAATCATTATCACAGCCCTGCCTGCCGCACAGGCGGGTATTTCAGGCGATGAGATTGACCAGGCAGCGGCCGACGTGCAGCCGCAGGTGGTCGAGTGGCGGCGCTGGTTTCACCAGAACCCCGAGCTGAGTAACCGCGAGTTCAACACGTCCAAAAGGATTGTCGAGATTCTCGAAGGCATGGGTCTCGAACCCAAGACCGGCATCGCACATACCGGTGTCACGGCCATCATCGAGGGCGGTAAACCCGGCCCAATGGTCGCAATCCGCACCGATATCGATGCACTGCCGGTGACCGAGCAGACCGGTTTGCCGTTTGCTTCAACGGCGAAAGCCGAATACAACGGCCAGGAGGTCGGTGTA
>JAPHTE010000236.1 GCA_026196445.1 Lysobacterales bacterium | reverse complement strand
ATTATGCGTAGTTGTTGGTGGAGAGAGCTGGGCGGTGTTTTGGTGTGCTTGTGTGCGCTACGCGTTTGGTTGGCTACTAGGTGTCGTTGGATGGGATTTTATGCGCGTACGGAACGTTGATCTGACGACCTGCATCTTCGATTTGGTGTCAGTCAGACCAGTTAACATCAAGTAGAGATAACTGCTCCCTATGTGGTTTTACTATGTGGTTTGTAACCGCTAAAAACGTAAAAAAGTCCCACCGTGGGACAAGAGCCGACTATTAAAGACAGTCGGCTACGCTTTGAAAGGCGCTTTATCGTTGTGAGTTTGCAGTGCTCGTGCCCTCGCATTTGCAATCTCACGCCGATTAATGTCTTTAGCGTTTAGTTACGCCAGAACGGTCCAGGCGGTATTTCCTCCTGATGCAACTGTTGGTTGTCGTACTCGTAGATCATCCATTCCATATCGAACCGTGACCAGGCCACATCGCGGAGTTTCTGCTCAAAGAAGAACTGAAGCTCCTGCCAGGCTTTGCCTTGTAGCTGCTCCGGAGCTTCCTGTTGTAACTTACGCCAATAACGCATGTACTCCTGCAGGATGTAATGCATGTACAACCCAGTGCATCCACCGAAGTTTTTACGAGCCCGGGTTTCGATATCATCTAATGGATACAGGTAACGCTGGATTCGCTGAGAAGCCATCTGAACAACGCTCCTAACAACGGGCGGATGCATGGATTAGTTTTTCTTTGAACGCCCAGGATGGGATCTCAGCCGGTTCGGCTTCCAGTATGCGCACCAGTGGCACTACATTATTTCTTGGTTTAGATTCTTGCCGGATAGCAATATCGATGCCGTATTCCAGCATCTCTTTACGGTGTCGGTAGTACGTGGTTTTAGGGAGTGTCGATCGCAAGTCTTCACCGATCTGCCATAAGGTATACGTTGATCGTAGTTTCTGTGGGAACTCAAGTAACTGCTCAGTCGTCAGTGCTATTTGCTCATTCATTTCTAATCTCTCCAGGTACTCCCGGTACACTTTACGGATCTCTGCCGCGCTCAACATTCCTGCTTCTATAAAGCCCATTTCTTTTAGCTGTTTTGCTCGCAATACGAGTTCTATTCTCAACTTGTCATCAGCCCACTCGGGCAACTTTGTTTCTCTCAGATTGATGGGTAACCGGTGTTTCGGTGCTTCGATCTCTTCTCCTTTGCAATACGCTTTGATCGACCAGCGTCGGGAGTTTTTACCCCAGTAAAGAGTGCCCCCCTTCGATGCCGGCCGACCATGACGGGTTCGTGATTTAAACTCTGCCGCTCGTAACCAGGCCAATACGTCCTCACGTGTTGGTAAAGCGTAAGAGTAATTAATATCTAAACGGGAGAGGCTGTATCGCCCTTCCCTGACAGCTTTTAGATCCTGAAGCTGAGGCGTTAATTTGAGTGCGTCACAAATTGTCCGATAGGTGTCATAGACCAGGGCCAACAGATCATCACTACCAAAAACGTTATGCCCCTGGAGGAACTTGGACGGATTGCCATGGAGATATAGGTGAGTTGCCGCGCCCTGCCCGTCACCACCGATGCTTTTAACTTGAAGACTTGCTTCATGGGATCCAACAACAGAGATGGCACAGCGAGTCGACCAGTCCAGAGATTCATCCGGTTTGATCTTCATCACCATGCCGCCATTGAGTGGCTGATGTGCCAGCGGCAACGCTGCTGATACCCAGTCAATCATCCCTAAAAAACCACCTCAAAAGTTTCAAAATGGAACAAAAGGCCAGTATTACTAACCCTGGCCTTCCGCCAACCTCAAAAACCTGTCAATACCCCTACAGAATGTTTTTAAATCACCCTATAGAACCACTAATAGATACAATCACAAATATAGGGGGTTAAAATCCATGGTGCAAGGCATAACTGAGGATATAAATATGTCTCTAGGGGAAAACATAAGACGCTTAAGAAGGGATAAACAATGGACCCAAGGCGATCTCGCACAGCAGTCTGGTGTCAAGGTAGGACATATCTCGAAGCTTGAGCGCAACGAATCAGATCCTAAGCTCGAAACACTTTACAAAATCATGGGTGCATTGGAGTGTAGTCCGAACGCCCTGCTCAATGACGTAGAAAAGACTCAACTTAATGGGCGGATGGAAATGGCTTTAGAGCGTGTTCAGCAACTTCCTGAAAGCGATCAGGAGATTCTTCTATCGGTTATCGATAAATACACTATTGCGGTTAGCATGCAGGGGCTGGTCGAGAATGCATCGAACAGCTTCTTGGGGATCACTATGCTAACCGGTAAAACAGAAGAGCTAGCTAAATAACGAAAACTCTCATTATAAGATTAGAGTCCACTATTAAAGTATGTGGACTCCGGCCTACTCCGAATAGAAGGGGAATCACATGGACGATGATTATTACTCTGACGAAATTATTGAAGATCAAGCCCCGTATGACATTGGTTACAACGCCAGACGCAAAAATCTACCTTTCGAAGAAGAAGCTGATGATGAATGGCAACGGGGTTGGATTGATGCAGATGAAGATATTCCCGAAATAGAGCAGGCAGCGACACTTAAACCCTGAGCATTGACCAACTTCTGCATTTGTTAAAATTCAGGATTATTTTCTCACAGGGGTTTTTTTCTAGATATAACAAGCTGTTATTGTGCTGCGCACAAAATAATCAAACCACACTCAGAAAAAAAGATCAGATAAATATTATACCTATTCGCTCTATAAACAAACTCTAATATTCCAATAAAATATAGCCGTTAGTGTTCGCTAACCCTGTTTTGTTGACCTTTGCGCTTCGCTTGCTGTGACTTTTTTGTGAACGTTTAAAAATCAGGCAAAAGTGTCCAGTTTGGTGCGTGCTACTGCATGTTGTGTGTGTTGCGGGGGCTGAATAAAATACAACCAATCCAATTGATTTTGGACTAGGCGTAAAAAAACCCCGACTGGCATCGAGGCTTTTACGTCTGAAAGTAAGCCAAGGGTTGCTCAGGTCACTGTCATTTATTCACGCAAGAGAAATGATAGATCTAGGGCAACCCTCAATCAAGACTTAGTTGGTCTAATATGAGGACTATATATTGAATATCCCTGACTTCGATCTTTTATCATTGCTAATCTTTTTCTCTAAGATCGGCACCCTGATTAACATAGTTATCAAACGATATCATAAGCTTATCAAGCTACTTCATAGAGTTAAGCGAAGGCGCTAAGAACCATTATTGAAAGACTAAAGGAGGCTCTGCCTCCTTTTTTGTTGGCATCCCTCAAACGGCGGAATGATCGCTACGCGATCTTGCCTTAGGAAATCGCCACACTAGGTGGCTCAGTCGCTACGCTCCGGTTAATTAGGGTAAAACCACGCATAACACCCTTTATGGCTAAAGAAAGGCCCGGTTCAGAGTGATTCTGCCGGGCTTTTCTATTCTGCTGTTACCAGCCCATTTACCAAAAACGACATCCATTATGCGTAGTTGTTGGTGGAGAGAGCTGGGCGGTGTTTTGGTGTGCTTGTGTGCGCTACGCGTTTGGTTGGCTACTAGGTGTCGTTGGATGGGATTT
>JAPHTE010000044.1 GCA_026196445.1 Lysobacterales bacterium | reverse complement strand
GTTTCTGATCTGCATTGACCAGGGTTCTATTTGCCAATCTTCTTGCTGGCTGGTTTTGAACCACGGTGATTCCACAAATATCCAAACGGCAGATATTAAGGCAAAAGCGGATAGTCAATTGCTGAGCTTGCCTGTAGCAGCTATCGGCCAGTAGCGGCCCCCTGAACCTTCATCTTCAAATATCACTCATTGATAATGTGTCGCATTTACGTCTATAGTTATATTTGACTTGCCGTTTCAGGCAGGACGGATACCAATCCATTACAGGGGTAATACATGAAGTTAACAAGAATAATTTTATCAATCGTTCTCGTATTGTTTGCAGCTACGGCACAGGCGGCCAAAACACCGAAGGTAGACATCTGTCACTTTGACGCCGATGCCGGCATTTTAGTGCCGCTTTCAGTCAATGGTAATTCAGTTGAAAAGCACATCGTGAATCATGGGGATCAGTATCCCGATGGCCTCACGCTGGATGAAGAATGTATGATCATCATTGCGCCCCCGGCTATACTGGCACGAGCGTTCATCGATGCCGACCCAACAGACGGTGGGTACAACGTCGACATCGATCCTGATATCGCTATCCTGTTCGACTCGGATGGTACGCCTGGGTTGAGTGTGGGTGACACCGTTCGGCTTGTCGAGTACCCCCTGTCCTTTGACCCATGCCCGACTCCGACAACCTGCGAAACGGGCACTTCAAGCCTGGCTAATGTTGACCTTGTCGTTCCGGGCTTCGATGTCTATGACGGTGGACAAAGGATTATTCTGAGGATGAATAGCTCGGGTGGCGCGATCGTATTCGGGAGCGTTAGTAGCTATGAACAGTTCACTGCAAGCACCAGCAATACCACTGCAGGCATACATATTCGTCTCATCGACCGCCTCACCTCATTCAATGCTGATTGGTTAGGGTGTGAAAGTTCGGTCGATGCCACTTGCTCTGATCCCCTGCTTTACTCATCCAATTTCAGCCCTGTTGACGATGCGTTCTTCGATATCGAAATTTATTGATTTCGAGCGTCTCGCACAGTTATACCGTAACGCCTGACTGACAAGCCGGCCCTCACCACATGAATCGTGGGGAGGGCCGGTTACGGGTTTGAGCTCACCGTTTTAGGTAGAGAAGATCAACCTGGTCTAACGCAACTGAACGCTACCAGTTTCTCATCACGACAGGACTCTCAGCGAACTCTGAGAAAGCCATGCTCAAGCCTTCCGCACTTTAAGTACTCGTCAAATTCTTTTGTAACGTATGCCGGTAAGTGCTCGCCTAAAGGCGCCTACTCTTGGTACACACAATGGCTTCATTCTCAAATCGGTGTAAGTAAAGCACTCCCTTTACTGGCGCCAACTGAGCCAACATCTCCAAAGCGAAAGTGATTCGCGAAGGACCCCTTTTGGCCGTCTGCAGTCGTTCGCCTAGTTCAATTTCACACTCAATGAATAACTGCTTTCCGCCAGGAAGAAGTTATTGAAACGGGTCAAATTTCGCTTGGTTGAAACCGCAGCCGGTAGCAGACATTCAGCGACTGATCCGTCAGCTGGAATCCTGTTCGTCTGAGACACCAGGCCAAGGCTTTTTGAGACAGCCTGTCTAACGCACAACGAGCGGTGTGCCGGATAATTGGGTTACATTCGCCAGAGATTCGCCGATGCCCCACTCAGTGCTTGACCAGATCCAGATTTTTCAACGCTTGCCTGAAACTGAGGTCCAGCAATTACTCGAAGCCGGGGTGGTCGAGACCCACCCGGCCGGCAGCGTCATCCTGAACGAGCGAGACCAGCTGCACAGCCTGTACATCGTGCTGGAAGGGCGTACCGAGGCGTTTCTGCCCGAGACCCAGGAACGTATATCCACAGTGCGGTTGGGCGATTTGGCCCCGGGCCAGTGCTTTGCCGAATACGCCTTCATAGACCAGCAACCGGCTTCCGCCTCCATCCGGGCGCTGACCGACGCCCGGGTGCTCTGCATCGAGTTTGAGGCGCTACGCACTCTGCTCGAGGCCAAGCCTGCAGTTGCTTCCATCCTGTACAGCAACCTGGCGAGTATCCTGGTCAAGCGATTGCGGGATTCGAACGCGGAGTTAGACCTGTTCACCCTGGCGTTCTAGTAATGCCGGGGACGGCCCCTTAAAACAAACATGGCTAAGGCCTGGAGCCGTTCCTGGTGGTTAATTCTTTACCCAAGGCAGTCCTCTCCTGCACCCTGTGAGACTCACGGTCAATGCAAATTGAGACGTGATGTCTAACGTGGAAACCCGATGTTGTGCGATTCTGAGACACACGTTCAAGAGTGCGATGGGCGCTAACTGGCGTCCGGCAAACAACGCGCCGATCGAGTCGGCCTTTTCATTGAAAAGGCTGGAAAAATATCCGGAATCCTGAGGGAAGGAACATGAAGAGAGTCATTCACCCGCGTGTCTTCGCGCGCCGTCACATCCGATCGCTGTTCGGCGCTATTGCCGTTGTCCTGTTGAGCCTGGCGCCGGCCGCCCAGGCCGCCACACTGACACATAAATACACGTTCGAGACGGACTATTCGGATTCTGAAGGCTCCCTGCCGATCGTTCCGGTTGTGAGCATGATTTCGAATCCCGGCGGTAGACACATTTTGGGTAATTATGACCCTTCGAAGCCCAACAACGGCTTGACCTTGACCAATGGGCTCTCAGATACCTCGGATTATTCGATTGTTTTGGTTTTCGAGTTTGATGCGCCCTCAGAGGGCACCAACACGTTCAAAAAAATCATCGATTTCCAGGGGCTCACGACCGACGAGGGATTGTATACAAGCCAATACACGCTCTATTTCTACGGCGCCACATCGCCATCGGGCACACCACTGACTCCCGAAGAAGACGCGCACCTGGTCCTGACGCGGGACAGCAGCACCAAGCTCGTTACCTTCTACCTGGACGGAGTGGAACAAGGAAGTTTTACCGATAATTCTGAGCTTGCCATTCCGTCGGGAAACGTGCTGACGTTTTTCGAGGACGATGACACAACGAGGAATACTTACCCTGAATATCATTCCGGCTCGGTCGACGACATCGAAATCTATAACGGCGCGCTGAGCCCTACTGACGTCAGGAGCCTCTACAACGCGTGGGCCGGCATAGAAAACACCGCGCCGGTGGCCAATGACGACAGCTACCTAATGCGAGCCAACACGGTATTCTCTTCCTCGCCGGACAGCGTTCTCGACAACGACAACGACGTTAACGGTGATGAGCTGACGGCCGTACTGGGAACCGACGCCGCCAACGGCACCTTGACCCTTTCCAGCGACGGCACCTTTACATACACGCCGAATACAGACTTCTGTGGTGAAGACAGCTTCACCTACAAAGCCAACGACGGCGCGGCGGACTCCAACGAGGCGACGGTCACCATCGAGGTGAACTGTCCGCCGGTGATAGTGCTGTCTGAGGGCGAAGCCGACTTGGGTTCACAAACGGTCCAGTACAGTGACGAGGTCTACTTGTCTATCCAGGTGGAAGACCCCGACGACTCGAGCACCGAGTTGCTGGTATCTGGCACACCGACGGCTTCAACGGGCTCCCTGGGTCTTACCAAAGACGGATGCTATCAGTTACCCCCCGACTATTCCGTAAGCAGATGCACATTCCGATACACGGGCCAGGTGCTGGATCCGGGTTATGAGACACACACCATCACCTTTACGCCCAAGGACAGCGTCGGTAAGGGCACGCCTGCCACGTTTAAGCTGACCATCAACGCCGAAGACGCCGAGGTTACTCTGGCCTCGGACAATGACATCTCGGCCGAAGTCCAGACACCCGGCGTTGACGATGCGGAATTCTCCCTGTTCTTCGCCGCCTGGGAATTTGACGAATCGGGTTGCATGGGTTGCGATGCTAACAAACCCGGTGACCTCAACAACATGCGAGGGTTCATGGAGCTGCAGCCGGTGGGTCCGGGCAGCACGGTGAAGGTCGCCTGTAGTTTCATCGATCCGCTGCCAGCCGGGAGCCCCAACTTGAGCTACGACGAGGAAGCCCTGTTCCAGTGCGATTTCTATGACGTACCCGTCAATACCTATACGGTGGCAGCCGAGGTATGGGGTGAAAATTATTTTGCTGGCACTTTTGAGGACCAATCAAAGGACGTTTACTACTACGGTAGCGAAGAAGACGTATTCACGGTATTCGACCCGAGCCTCGGTTTCACCAGCGGCGGCGGTTGGCTGTACTGGCCTGAAACGAGCGTGCCGGAAGACGCCTGTCTCGAATACGACAGCCAGGAGCCATTTGATTGCCTGGTGCCCGACCCCTGCGCCGGTTACCCGGGTGACAAGACCAATTTCGGCTTCAACCTGAAGTACAACAAGAAAAAGAACAGCGCCAAGGGCAGCCTGCTGCTGATGCGGCACACGGTGGACGAGAACTGCGAGGATGCCGGCAGTTACCGGCTCAAGAGCAACGCCATCGAGGCCATGTCGCTGGGTGATGACCAAGATGCCAATGGCGCCTTCGGCTGGGCGGCAGCCTCCGGCAAGGCGGTTTACCGCGAGCCCGACCTGATCGATGAGGGCAATTATACCTTCCTGATGTACGTGGAAGACCACGGTGAACAAGGCTGCGGCCAGGACCCGGCGGATGTATTCCGGATCGTGGTTCGGGACAAGGACGGCAATGACGTCGACGACCTGAGCGTCGATTTGAAAGGCGACGAAGGCGGGGATGGCGGACAGATCGAGTGCGGTAATATTCTGGTGCCGCACAAGACCGGCAAGAAGGGCGGCGGCGACGGTGGCGGCGGCCCCAAGGAGCCCAACCCGAAAAAGCCACCCAAGGGTTGATATCTAGACAGCCCTCACCAGGGAACAACCGGGCAGGAGGCGTCCTGCCCGGTTTTTTTCCGGTGATAGACCTGAAGTCTCATTTTTTCATTGATTTGCGGCTTCCGAGTGAATTAATGTGCTTTGAATGAATAGGTTCAGGATATCGATGGCTTGGCGTCCAGTCCTGGACCAGCGCCAGGAAAACCGATGAAATCCGTCCCCACCGCCCAATTCGACTACCGGAATTTCGCCCCGGAAGAGCGCCTGTCGGCATTCCGCCACATGACGGCTTCGCTGTACGACGTCTGGGCGCTGGATGACCCAAAGGACTTTCAGGCCGAGGCCTTTGGCTGCAAGGTGGGCGACCTGGTGTTCAACGAGGTGAAATTCAGCCCGGCCCGGTTCCTGCGAAAACCCGGGCACACGCACGGCAAAGATCGCGACTTCCTCACACTACATGCGCAGATGGGGGGTGAAGAACGTATCCTAATGGAGCACGGCGTGGTGCGATTGCTGACAGGTCACATTTACGTGCGTGACTGGTCCTGCCCTTTCGACTCGAGCGCCACAAAGATGCACCTGCATACCATCGTCATCCCCCGACATCGGCTGAAAGCCAGCGCCACGCTGAGCCGCAGGAGTCCGGTATTGGGCTGGTCGATGGAAGACCCGGGCGGCAACATGCTGCTCATGCTGTGGCTGCAACTGCTCGAATCTTTCAACACGGTCTCGATGGGCAAGGCGGAAACCCTGTGCGAGGGCTTTCTCGGCTTTCTCGACGGCCTGATGCGCGGCGATGCCACTCCCGAGCGATCCGCGACCTTGCGCGCGATGGAACAATTCCTGCTCTCCCGCTTGCAGGGAAATGTCGGCGTGGAGGACCTGCGCCGGCAATTTCACGTCTCGCGCGCCACGATCTATCGTCTGTTCGAACCGCACGGCGGCGTCAACGCTTTCTTGGGCCGCATGCGCATGGAGCGCGCCTACTCCGATCTGCGCCGGTCCGACCCGGCGCGCCTGCATGTGGCCGAGATTGCCGCCTCTTGGCGGTTCAACGAGCCCAGTTCCTTCAGTCGGAAATTCCGCCAACAATTCGGGTTGCCGCCCTCCAGGGTACTGGGTCAGGATTTCGCTATGGAAGAGCCCCGGGTGTCAGAGCTGATTCGGGGGGTCGAGGCGTTTTCATCTTACACGAGTTGGCTGTCCGCACCCTCGGATACTGCCCCGTAATTTTTGGCGGATGTATCCGCTACTGGCCGAATGCAGCCCTTGGCAAAACCAAAATTTAACTTCATCCAGTAGCAGCTTCTGGGTCAGAACCAGAAGTCGATAAATAGGATTCAAGTGAATCACTGTGTGTTTGTGTGCACTATTACCCGTTATATACCAGTGCTTACTGCTATTTACTGATACAGATGGAATGAACAAAAATCGCAAGTGATGGTTGGTCGTTCGGTTGATGCATCCGCTTTTTTGCAAGTGTTTGAAAAACGCACAGAGCCACCTGGTGAAACTCATTCACCACTCAGTGTCCAAAATGATGGCGGCTTTGTATCTGGTTACTTGCCTTTCTTGACCAGGCCCACGATCCACAACAAGACGACCGCGCCGATCACGGCGGTCACCAGGGAGCCGATCATGCCACCGGCTGATACACCCAGCATGCCGAACAGCCAGCCGCCGACAACCGCGCCCAGGATACCCACGACAATATTGCCGAGCAGGCCAAAACCGCCGCCTTTCATCAGGTTTCCGGCCAGCCAGCCGGCCACGGCACCAATTATCAGGAATGCGATAAAGTTCATATCTGTACCTCACTGGTTACTTGAGAAGATTGCCCTGCACCCGGTACGCCGAATGCAATTACAATGGCACGATTAAATAGCTAAATCCAACTCGATGCAACCAACCGCGCAAGAACCGGTCCTGAAAATCGCCCTGCCCGTGCCGCTCAGGCAGTTGTTTGATTATCTGCCCCAGGAAGATGCGCCGCTGCCCGAGACGGGCAGCAGGGTCGTTGTACCTTTCGGGTCCCGCCGCCTGGCCGGGGTGGTCGTGGAGGTGGCGGCGGGCAGTGATTTACCGCGCGAAAAACTGGCCCGCGTGATCAACTGTCCCGATGAGTTACCGGCCCTGACACCCGAACTGCTGGACTTGCTGGCCTGGTGCTGGCGTTACTACAAGCACGCACCCGGCGAGGTGTACTTCAATGCCCTGCCGCCGGTCTTGCGCAAGCCCGGCGGTTTGATCCCGGCTTTGCCGAAACAGTATCGCCTGACGCAGAAAGGTGAGGAGCGTCTCGCCCAACCGGTGGGAAGGATCAGGGCCCAGGTAAAAATACTGGAACGTATGCAACAGGGCCCGGTTACCGAGGCACAATTGCGTGCTCTCAACCCGTCCTGGAAAAAATTGCTGGAAAAGCTGCTCGAACAACAATGGGTCTGCAGCGAACCACCGGCGCCGGATAAATTCAACCCGGCTGCCGGACCGCTATTACTGGATGAGCAGCGCAACGCGGTTGAGGACATCGTCAGCGGCCTTGGTATGTTCCGCTGCCACCTGCTGGATGGTATTACCGGCAGCGGCAAGACCGAGGTTTACCTGAAGGTGCTGGAACAGGTGCTGCAGCGCGGTGGGCAGGCCTTGTTGCTGGTGCCGGAGATCGGCTTGACCCCGCAGCTCGTCAGCCGTTTTACCCGCCGCCTGGGTTTTGAACCCGTTGTTACCCACTCTGGCTTGAGCGAGGGCCAGCGTTTACAGGCCTGGGCCAGGGCCAGG
>JAPHTE010000369.1 GCA_026196445.1 Lysobacterales bacterium | reverse complement strand
GGTGACTGCGATTTGCGAAGTTGGTGTTTATTAGCGGTGTAAGTGATGCTGGCTTCCGGCTGTGCCGGGTATTCCTTCCCGGGACACGCTCAAGCCATCCCTGGGCGCTCGGTAATTCGTATCCCGACGAATTACGGTCCCGGGTAAGGAACACCCCGGCACAGCTACGTGCGCTATTTCCGCAAACTCATCGACTAAGTATCGCGACCGCTTCGCCGGTTATGTTCAGGATGAACGGTATGCCGCAGGCGCAGGACGCGCACGAGTGGCGGCTCCAACATTACAGCCCGGTAGTTTGCCGGTGTGGGTGACCTCCGAGCACCGAATCCTGAGAGTCGTTAGGGGCGCAATGGACGGGATGTCCATTGCAGGCCGCCCAGGGCAGGACGCCCTGTAAGGCCGGCCGCGTTAACGGCTCGAAGGAGAGGGTAGCCCAACGGGCTGCGGGGTCGGGAGCCCACACCGGTAAACCACTGGGCTACAGATCAAAGCAGAATCGCGGCCAGAGGCCGCTCCCTCGGTTTTTCTATCCCGCACTATTCTGAGCAGGTCTACTCCTCGTCCATGAACGGGTAAGGGAAAGACTCCGGCGCGTCGAAGGTCTCCTTGATCGTGCGCGGAGATACCCAGCGCACCAGGTTCAGGTAGGAGCCGGCCTTGTCGTTGGTGCCCGAAGCCCGTGCCCCGCCAAATGGCTGCTGCCCGACCACGGCGCCGGTCGGCTTGTCGTTGATGTAGAAATTGCCGGCGGCGTTTTCGAGCTTGGCCATCGCCAGGCTGACGGCGGTGCGTTCGGTGGCGAAAACGGCACCGGTGAGCGCGTAAACGGAGGTCTGGTCACACAACTCCAGCGTCTCTTCGAATTTTTCATCGTCGTAGACATAAATCGTCATAACCGGTCCGAAAATCTCTTCTTCCAGGGTCCGGAAGTGCGGGTTGTCGGTCAGTATCACCGTGGGTTCGATGAAGTAGCCTTCGCTGTCATCATAGCCACCGCCGATGATGACTTCGGCGTCGTCCGCTTGCTGCGCGAAATCGACGAACTCGGTGATCGTGTCAAAGGCGGCCTGGTCGATGACGGCGTTGAAGAAATTGCTGAAATCGGTGGTCGGGCCCATCTTGATTTTGGCGATTTCAGTATCCAGTTCCCTGTTCAATGCCGGCCACAGTGAGGCCGGGACATAGGCGCGCGAGGCTGCCGAGCACTTCTGGCCCTGGAACTCAAAAGCGCCACGGATGATGGCCGTCGCCAGTTTCCTGACGTTGGCGCTGGCATGCGCGAATACGAAATCCTTGCCGCCGGTTTCACCGACGATGCGCGGGTAGGACTTGTAGTTGGCTATATTCCCGCCGACCGTCTTCCACATCTGGTGGAAGACCGCGGTGGAGCCGGTAAAGTGGATACCGCCAAGGTCACGGTGCGCCAGGCAGGTCTTGCCAACCATCGAACCGCGACCCGGGATGAAGTTGATTACACCATCCGGCAGACCGGCTTCTTTCATGATCTGCATGAACAGGTACGGCGTATAGACACAGGATGACGCAGGTTTGAGCAGCACGGTATTGCCCATGATGGCGGGCGAAGCCGCCAGGTTACCGGCAATGGCTGTGAAATTGAACGGTGCGACCGCAAATACGAATCCTTCCAGTGGCCGGTACTGCACCGAGTTCCACACGCCTTCCGGTGAATACAGGGGTTGGTCGCTGTAGACCTGCTGCGCGAAGTAGACATTGAAACGCAGGAAGTCGATCAATTCACAGGCAGCGTCGATTTCGGCCTGGAAGGCGCTCTTGCTGGTCGACAGCATGCTGGCGGCGTTCATGGTGTAGCGGTACTTTCCGGCGAGCAGGTCAGCCGCTTTCAGGAAAATCGCCGCACGTTCTTCCCAACGTAACGAGGCCCATTCCTGCTTGGCGGCCATGGCGGTGTCGATGGCCAGCCGGATCTCTTCTTCTCCCGCCTGGTGATAGTCCGCAAGCACGTGCTGGTGGTCATGTGGCATGACGGCCTGGCCAAGCCTGCCGGTACGGATTTCCTTGCCACCGATGATCAATGGGATATCGATTTTCCTGCCGGCCATTTCGTCCAGTGCGGCCTTCAGCCTGGCGCGTTCGGGCGATCCCGGGGCATAGTCATAGACCGGTTCGTTGAACGGTGTCGGTACTTCAAAAATGGCATTGTTGAGCAGGTTCATGGAGGGCACCTATATGGTCATTTTGGATTACATGATGGGTGGTTATTCAATGCGGGTATTTTAGCTTGTTTATGGGCAGTTTTCTTGACGGGTTTAGCCGTGTCTGAGATGCTTGAAACAACACACAGGGCTATCCACGAGAAGCCTTCAGGATACCTTGAAAATCCGAATAGCACAGCGTCCTGAGGGCCCAATAGCAAGACTGAGGCCCGGCGGGCAACGGCGTTGCTGGTCACGCCGGCGTATGCAAACCCCAAAACATTGTTAGAATAGCGGCCCATGGAATTACCTGTAGACAGAAAAAGCTCATACAGCCGCGAAGATCTTGAGGATTGCGGCCAGCACGGATTGTTTGGATCTGGTGGCGGCAAACTGCCGACCGACAACATGTTGATGTTGGACCGTATCATTGAGATCACTCAAGATGGTGGCAAATACGGCAAGGGCTACATCAAAGCAGAGTTGGATATTCACCCTGACCTGTGGTTTTTTGGTTGTCACTTTGTCGGCGACCCGGTCATGCCCGGTTGCCTGGGGCTTGACGCTTTATGGCAGTTGAGTGGGTTTTTCCTGTCCTGGATTGGATGCAAGGGTAAGGGCAGGGCGCTGGGGTGTGGCCAGGTAAAGTTTACCGGCCAGGTATTACCGACCGCCAAAAAGGTTACCTATACTTTGCATATGAAACGGGTCATCAGTCGCAAACTGAGCATGTCCATCTCCGATGGCGAGGTCGCTGTAGACGGCCGTACCATTTACACGGCAGACGATCTGCGGGTCGGTCTGTTCCTCACAACAGATAATTTTTAGGGGTCAATCATGCTGCGTCGAGTCGTTGTTACAGGTATGGGCCTGGTGTCCTGTTTGGGCAACAGCAAGGAGACCGTGCTGGAGTCTCTGCGTGCGGGTAAGTCGGGTATTCGTCATAACGAGGAATTCGCCGCCATGGGATTGCGCAGCCAGGTCAGTGGTACGGCAGATATCGACCTGGCTGAACACATCGACCGCAAACACCTGCGTTTCATGGGTGACGCCGCAGCATTTG
>JAPHTE010000016.1 GCA_026196445.1 Lysobacterales bacterium | reverse complement strand
TTTTTGTTTTGAGGCCGACAGGATCAGGCCATCGATCAGCAGCAGTATCACCCCACAGGTGATCGCCGAATCCGCCACGTTGAACGCCGGCCAGTGCCAGTCGCGGTAATAGACATCGATAAAATCAACCACGTAGCCGTGCCTGATCCGGTCAGCAACGTTGCCAATGGCGCCACCGATGACCAGTCCCAGCGCGGCGCCGGTCAGCTTTTCCCTGGCTGGCAAACGGATCAGCCAGACGAACAGTACCAAAGTCACCACCAGCGCAAGCCCGGTAAACATCCACCTTTGCCAGCCACCCGCATTACTGAGAAAACTGAACGCCGCGCCGTAGTTATGCGCCAGGGTCATGTTCAACCACGAAGTCAATTCGACCGGCCGGTACAGTGTCAGCGATTCACTGGCCAGCGACTTGGTCCACAGGTCCAGCGCCACGACCACCGCTGACAACAGCAGCCAGGCGAACACCTGCTTACCCGGCAGCGACACATTGCGGTTACGTGTCTCCATGTCAGGCAAGCCTGCGCCGCTCCCCATCGCCGTCCACGTTCTCGATGCAACGTCCACACAATTCAGGATGTTCCTCTGACTGGCCGACGTCCGCACGCTGGTGCCAGCAACGCACACATTTCGGATCCTCGTTCTTCCCGATCCATACCCGGTAATCACGTGTTTCGTAGCTATCTGCAGGCGCCTGTGTGTCACCGGCCTCCACCACTGCCTTGGATACGATCAGGATGAAACGTAATTCATCGCCCCATTTCTCCAACAGTTCGCGGCGTGATTCGGTCAGGGGCTGGATATGCACGGTCGCTTCAAGTGAGCCACGAATGACCTTGTCCCGCCGCAGCGGCTCGATGGCCTCGTTAACTGCATTGATCATGCCCATCGTGTCCTGCCAGAAAGCCTGGTCGTAATCCGTTTCTCCGAGTGCGAACAGGCCGTCATGCCACTGGCTCATGAACACGCTCTCCTCCCTTTCGCCGGGCATCACTGCCCAGATTTCCTCGGCTGTGTAGCTCAGGATGGGTGCGATCCAGCGCACCAGTGCTTCGAGGATGTGGTACATCGCCGTCTGTGCCGAGCGGCGCGCCTGGCTGTCTCGCCGGGTGGTGTACAGGCGGTCTTTCAACACGTTCAGGTAGATCGCGCTCAATTCCAGCGCACAGTAGTTATTGACCTTCTGGTAGACCTGCATGAACTGGTAATCATCGTAGGCCTTGCCGATTTCCTGCTGTAACTGCAGTGCGCGATCCACCGCCCAACGGTCAAATGGCAGCATCTGGTCAGGCATCAGCGCGTGGCCAGGTTCAAAACCGGCCAGGTTGCCGAGCAGGAACCGCGCCGTGTTGCGGATGCGCCGGTAGGCGTCCGAGACCCGCTTCAGGATCTCGTCCGAGACCGTCATTTCCTGGCGGTAGTCCGCCGATGCCACCCATAGCCGCAACACGTCGGCACCCAGCGTTTTCATGACTTCCTGTGGTGCAATGACATTGCCCATCGACTTGGACATCTTCTTGCCATCGGCGTCCACCACGAAACCGTGGGTCAGGACCTGCTTGTACGGAGCCTCACCATGCATTGCGACCGAGGTCAGCAATGACGACTGGAACCAGCCACGGTGCTGATCAGAGCCCTCCAGGTAAATGTCGGCCGGACGCTGGAGTTCTTCAACCTCGTCCAGTACGCAACGATGGGTCACGCCTGAATCGAACCACACGTCGAGAATATCGCGAACCTGGACGTATTCTGACTCGTCCACGCCCAAACGCTGGTAGATATCTTCCTCGTACCAGCAATCCACCCCGTGCTCCTCGATCAGGTCGGCAGCCCGGTACATCAACGCCACCGTGTCCGGATGCGGCTGTTCCGTTATGCGATTGACAAACAGCGTAATCGGCACACCCCAGGTCCTTTGACGGGAAATACACCAATCGGGCCTGGATTCAATCATGCCATTGATACGCTCTTCACCCCAGCCCGGGATCCAGCGCACGGTCTTGATGGCTTTCAGCGCATTTTTGCGCAGATTCGCCTTTTCCATGTTGATGAACCACTGTGGTGTTACCCTGAATGCAGTCGGCGTCTTGTGCCGCCAGCAATGGGGATAGGAGTGCTCAAACTGTTCGTTGTGCAACAACACACCCCTGTTTTGCATGTACTCGATCACGGCATCGTTGGCGTTCCAGACGAACTGTCCGGCAAATACTTCCGTATCGGGTACATAAATGCCGTTGGCATCAACCGGGTTGGTGACCGGAAGGTCATACACCTGGCCTATCTCGAAGTCCTCTGCGCCGTGTCCGGGAGCGGTATGCACGGCGCCGGTACCGGCTTCGATCGTCACGTGTTCACCCAGGATCACCGGGACTTCGCGGTCGTACAACGGGTGGCGCAGTTTTTGGTGTTCCAGCGCTGCACCCTTGCAAAAACCCAGCTCCTGTGTATCGGTCATGCCGATGCGATTGGTAACGTATTCCTTCAGTGCATCGGCCAGGACGAGCGCCAGCGTGCGGCCTTGCCAGGTACCCTTGACCAGCACGTATTCCAGCTCCGGGTTCAAGGCCACGGCTTCGTTGGCAGGCATGGTCCAGGGGGTC
>JAPHTE010000428.1 GCA_026196445.1 Lysobacterales bacterium | reverse complement strand
GGCGATGTACCGGCCACGATAGCAGGTTCGCTCGGACTGGAAAGGGGCCATAGCGGGGTCGCGTTGTTCGGTGACGCCGTGCCGCCGGAGCGTGAGCGCTTCTATTACAGCTACGCCGAATCTTCCCGGACCCATCTTTTGCAGGCCCTGCCGGAATTGACGCGTTACCGGATCCGTGGCGACCTGTTCGATGAGCAATCTTGGGTATTACCCAACACCGGGACTGTCGGCGAGGTGGTTAGCGGCCACGTCTCGCAGCTGCACGTAGATCACCCGGATTTCATGGCGTATACGCACGGTTTCAGCTGGCTGGAACAGCATACGACACCGGTGCGCTGGGTCGACGGGACCAGTGCGGGTGTGCAGTTGCTGGCTCCGAAGGCGGATTCGCTGGCGCTGGTGCTCGAAACCTACGTGCCGCCTAACCTGTCCGGCCAGTGGCTGGAAATCACGGTGCAGGGCAGGGTCGTTGCCCGGCTGGAAGGTGAGACGCTCAGAAAAAACCGGCACCTCATCGAACTCGATGACGACGTGCCACGTGGTCAAGTGCTGGATATCGGCTTCACGCTGGGTGAGAGTTTCAAACCCGAACGGGACAGCCGGCAGCTTTCTATCCTGTTCAGATACGTCGGCCTGGTGCCGATGGGGTGACAGTCCGGTGCCATGAGGGATATTTTTAACCAAAAAATGCTTGATTTTGAAAGCGGCATCTATACCCTGTGCAGCACGCCGATAAGCGGCGGGCCGGTAACACGCGTACGAGTGCCCGGTAACCGCCCGAACCAGCCGACATGAAGACTTGCCCGCATATTGCACCAGCCGGTAGCGGGCCCAATGTAACGGATTGAAAATGAAGCAGTACATGACAGCTTTCTTAACAAACTCTGAGGTAAACTTTGTACCCGGCCCGCTACCTATCCCAGCCCTGGCTTGTCCATACACGCTTGGACTTGGTCTTCCCTCAAACAATAGCTACGACTATTATTTTCGGTCCAGCCCGGCGTCCAGCCGTGTCTGTCCAGCGCCATCTTCCGGAATGCCGGTGCAATATGCGGGCTAGTACGCGATGAGCCAGGACATTCACAACCCCGCTGCGCCGGACAGGACTTTTACCCGGTGGGACCGTAAACCCGTGCTCTTGTTCGTGGACCATTCGATGCCGCAGTACGACCTCTACGCGGGCTCGCGTACCAACTTCATGTACCTGGAATTGCTGCTCGAGATGGGCCTGGAGGTCAAGTTCCTGCCGGCGGATTTTTACCGCATAGAACCCTACGCGACCGAGATGAACCGGATGGGTATCGAAACCCTGGATGGTGACTGGTACCGGGAAAACTGGCAAAGCTGGCTGCAGGCCAATGGCCAGAACATCGACTACGTGTTCATGCACAAACCGGACCCGGCGGCGGAAATCCTGCCCGCGGTGCTGGATTACACCAGCGCCGCGATCATTTACCAGTGCCACGACCTGCACTACCTGCGTCTGCGGCGCAAGGCCGAGATCGAAAACGACCCGGCCATCTTTGCGGAGGCCGAAGAATACGAAGCCAAAGAAGACTACGTGTTCTCGAACAGTGACGTGTTGCTGACCTTCAGCGAGGTCGAAGAACGCTTTATCAGGGATAAGTACCCGCACAAGCAGGTGTTCACGGTGCCCTTGTTTTTCTACCGTGGCATGGAACAGGTCGAACGTGATTTCTCGGCCCGGCGCGACCTGCTTTTCATCGGCGCCTGCGCCCATACGCCCAACCACGATGCGATCACCTGGTTCAGTGAAGAAGTCTTCCCGCTGGTCCGGGAACAGTTGCCGGACGTGAAGTTCAACGTGGTCAGCGCCGACCCACCCGAGGATGTCGCTGCGCGCGAGTCGGACAGCACCAGGATATTGGGCCGTGTCAGCGACGATGAACTGGCGGAGTTGTACCGCAAGTCCCGCTTGATGGTGGTGCCGTTGCGTTTTGGCGCCGGTGTCAAGGGCAAGGTGATCGAAGCCTTTTACAAGGGGTTGCCGATTGTCTCGACTGCCATCGGCCTGGAAGGCATCAAGGGCGTGGAGCGGTTGATGTCGCCGCAGGATACACCGGAAGCGTTCGCAGCCGAAGTGGTGTCCCTGTACCGGGACGAGGAAAAGCTCGAGGCCCTGAGTAAAGCGGGTTCGCAATTCGTTGCTGATCACTTCACGTCGGACAAAACCGCGGAACTGATGCAACGCGTGCTGGCTGACTCGCTCCAAGCGTCCTCGCTGCGTATCGCGGCCTCGGTGCCCGATGACACCGACCGGTTTCCAATCCGCCTGATTGCCCTGTACCTGCCGCAGTTTCACCCGATTCCGGAGAACGACAGGTTCTGGGGCGAGGGCTTTACCGAGTGGCACAACGTCAAAAAGGCCAAGCCCCTGTTTCCGGGCCACCACCAGCCCCACGTACCCAAGGACCTGGGCTACTACGACCTGAGACACGAGGATACGCGGATCGCCCAGGCCGAAATGGCGCGTCAATACGGCATCGAAGGGTTCTGTTATTACCACTACTGGTTCAACGGTCACCGCCTGCTGGAGCACCCTTTGCAAGAGGTCCTCAACTCGGGCAGGCCTGACTTCCCGTTCTGTATCTGCTGGGCTAA
Organism: Lysobacterales bacterium; assembly: GCA_026196445.1. Classification (GTDB taxonomy): domain Bacteria; phylum Pseudomonadota; class Gammaproteobacteria; order Xanthomonadales; family SZUA-36; genus SZUA-36. The sequence continues at coordinate 235 of JAPHTE010000428.1, read as the reverse complement.
CGAAAACTGGACGCGTCGATGGGACGGCAAGGACCGGGAAATCCTGATGCAGCAGAACTACAGCGAACAGGACGACCGCGACCATATTCGAACCTTGATCCCGATCTTCCAGGACCCGCGTTACATCAGGATCAATGGCAAGCCGTTTTTCCTGGTTTACCGTACTTCTGATCTGCCGGACCCGGCCCGGACCGCGGAAATCTGGCGCGAGGAAGCGCGTAACGCTGGGCTAGGC